>CAZTEH010000075.1:0-19978 GCA_964612345.1 uncultured Oscillospiraceae bacterium
CCTTTGGCGCGGCTTTCGCCGCGCGAATAAATCGCAATGCGATTTATTCAGCAGATATTATTTATAAGCTGCCCTTGGAGGACAGAACCTCACTGCCTTCAATTTTTACTGCCATTTTCAACGCATGCGCAAAGGCCTTGAAGATTGCCTCTGCCTTGTGGTGGTCATTCTTTCCGTAGAGCAGATTGATGTGCAGTGTAACCATGGCGTTCATGGCAAAGGCTCTGAAGAATTCCTCCACCATAGCGGAATCCATATCGCCTAAGCGATAATCTCCGAATTCGGCGTTGCAGACAAGATAAGGCCGGCCGCTGATGTCAACACAGCAGGAGGCCAGGGCTTCATCCATCGGGATCGTAAAGTTTCCATAACGAGCGATTCCTGTTTTATCGGAAACCGCGTCCGCAAATGCCTTTCCTAAAGCGATCCCGATATCCTCAACGGAGTGGTGGCAGTCAACTCCCAAATCTCCTTTACAGCTCAGCGTCAGATCAAAACCGCTGTGAACAGAGAAAGCGGTAAGCATGTGATCGAAAAACCCGATTCCGGTGTTGATTTGGTTTTTTCCCTGGCCGTCAACGTTTAAGGTCAGTTCGATTTTCGTTTCCCTTGTTTCTCTTTTAACAGATCCCTCTCTCATGGTATCCCCTCCTATACTAATATTTCGGAAAGAGCCTGAATCAGCGTATCATTCTCTTTCTTTGTTCCTGCGGTAATTCTGAGATATTCTCCAAGTCTGCGAACGATGATGGACCGCTTTTTCAATTCATCATATACCGATCCCGCATCCTCCAGTTCTACAAAGACAAAATTCGTATCAGGCTTTACCACCCTTCTGACCGCTTCGTTCTCTTCGAACTGCAGCAGGCCCTGATACAGATAATCCCGGGCTTTTTTGATTTCCTCGACCGATTTTTTAATGTAGTCGGGATTTGAGAAAATCACACAGCCGGCGGCCTGAGTCAGCCCATTGACATTATATGGCGATCGAACGCAATGGAGCGCCTGAATGATCTTTTTTGATGAAATGGCAAAGCCCAGGCGAATCGCCGCCATACCCCATGCCTTGGAGCATGTTTTCAATATAATCAGATTATCATATTTTGAGGCAACTTTCATGATCGATTGATCGGAAAAGTCCATATAAGCTTCATCGATGATAACCAAGGCCTCCGTATTTTCCACAATATGCAGCACATCCTCCCTGCCCATGACCAATGAGGTGGGACTGCAGGGATTGGAAATGATGATTGCTGCAGGCTTGCTTTCGTTTACAGCATCAAGCACGTCGCCTGATGTCAGGATCAGATCTTCCTTTTTATCTGCTACGATGTTTGTTTTTTCATAGATCTCTCCATAGAATTTGTACATGGAAAATTCCGGTGAGAAAGTAAGAACTCTGTCTCCTGGTCTTAAGAACGCACCCATAATGACGGTGATCAGTTCATCGGAACCATTTCCCGCAACGACACAGGAGGGATTGATTCCGTAGCATCGGGCAAATTTTTCACACAGCTCTGCCGCCATGGGATCCGGGTAGCGGTTGAATTTTACCTTCGAAACTGCAGACAGAAATTGCTCGCCGAAGACTTCGCCCGGATCGATAAAGCTTTCGTTGGCATCCAGCCGGATCTTATAATCTCCTGCGACCGCGTCATAGGGCACCAGACACTTCAATTTATCATTCAATTCATATGTCATCTTATTCAAACCTCACTTTGATGGAATTGGCATGGGCGTCCAGTCCCTCTTTCTCCGCAATGGTGATAATATCCTCTCGGTCCGCCGCCAAGGCCTCCCTCGTATAAAAGGTATAGCTCATTTTCTTGATAAAGCTGTCTACCCCCAAAGGAGAGGAAAATCTTGCTGTCCCCGATGTCGGGAGCACGTGGTTGGTCCCCGACAAATAATCTCCCAGCGGTTCCGGAGCATATTCTCCGCAGAATACCGATCCGGCATTTTTGATCTGAGACAGATAGCTCATCGGTTCCTTTACCATGAGTTCCAGATGCTCCGGCGCAATCGTGTTTGCCAGACTGATCATTTCATCCATGCTCTTGCAGACGATGATCGCGCTGAAATCGGACAAAGACTTTTTTATGATCTGCTTTCTTCCCAGTTTTTCTATCTGAAGTTCGATTTCTTTTAACGTTTCCTTTGCAATCTTGTCGCTGGTCGTGAGTAAGACCGCCGACGCCATAGGATCGTGCTCCGCCTGGCTCATGAGGTCCGCTGCGATATAGCTCGGATTGGCGTCCTCGTCTGCCAGCACCAGAATTTCACTTGGCCCGGCAATCATATCAATATCCACCTGACCAAAGAGAAGTTTTTTCGCGGTTGCCACAAAGATGTTTCCGGGTCCGACGATTTTATCCACCACCGGGAAGCTTTTCGTTCCATAGGTGAGCGCTGCCACCGCCTGGGCTCCACCTGCCAGAAACACCCGGTCGACTCCGGCCAGATATGCAGCGGCGAGAATATCCGGATTCGCTTTGCAGGACGGCGCGGAGTTTCCCTTCCTCTCGATGATCGGAGGCGTCACCATGACGATTTCTTCCACGCCTGCAATTTTTGCCGGTATGGCGTTCATCAAAACAGTGGACGGATAGGCTGCTGTCCCGCCGGGTACATAAATTCCAACTCTGGCAAGTCCCCGCACCATCTGTCCGAGGATGATCCCGTTGTCCTTTTTCATTTCGTAGCCCTGCTTTACCTGTTTCTCATGGTATGCCGTTATATTCTCCTTTGCATGAAGCAAGGCTTTTTTCAATGATTCTTCTGCATTGTCATATGCCAGCTTCATCTCTTCCTTTGTGACTTCAAATTTTTCAGGGCTGGCACCGTCGAACTTTGTTCCAAGCTTACGAATGGCTTCATCACCATTTTCCCGCACCTCATTGATGATATTCAAAACCACTTCGTTGGTAGAAAGGCTGATTTCCCCTGCTCTCTTTTTCATTTCATTGAAAAATTCATATTCTCTGTTGTTATCTGAATAGATGATTTCCATCTTATCTCCTCACCTTCTCCTGTATGTCGGAGATCAGCTCATCAATTTCCGCTTTCTTCAGTTTCATGCTGGCTACATTTACGATCAATCTTGCCGAAACATTCCGGATCTCCTCGATGACCTCCAGGCCGTTTTCTTTCAGCGTCGTTCCCGTCTCCACAATATCCACGATCCCGTCCGCCAGGGAGAGAAGCGGCGCAAGCTCCACAGAGCCTTCGATTTTGATTACTTCCACATCCATTCCCTTTGATTCAAAATAGGCGCTGGCGACCTTGGGGTATTTCGTCGCGATCCGTTTTGTGAGGTATCCTCCGTAGAAATCCGACCCCTTTGGAACCGCCAGCGCAAATTTGCACTTTCCGAAGCCCAAATCCAGCACCTCGTAGAAGGTTCCTCCGCTCTCAACGATGGTATCCTTGCCCACCACACCAACATCACAGACGCCGTGCTCCACATAGGTGATCACGTCGGCGGCTTTGGCAAGCACCACATCCATATTTTTATTCGGGATGGAAAGAAGCAGCTTCCTGCCTTTATCCTTGAGATTTACCGTGTCGTATCCCATCTCGTCAAAGAGTTCCACGATACTCTTTTCCAGTCTGCCCTTTGTCAGTGCGATCCGGATGTTGCTTTGCTTCTGGTCATCGGGTTCCGTGCTCGCCCGATTCGGTTCATTCCCCTTTAAAAGACCTGAGGCAAGCTGATCCACATTGATGCCGAAACCGGTAGCCGGCAAACTCTCCCCAAAGTCCTTGAACAACTCGTCGTATCTGCCGCCCGAGAGAACGGGTTCTCCTGCTGAGGAGATGTATCCGCGGAAAATCAGGGAGCTGTAATACTCTGCCTGGTGAACCAATCCAAAATCGATCATCACTTTATCGAGACGGAGATCCATGAGACCCTGGAAGATCCGCTCCAGATAAGAGAGCATTTCCAGAAGCTTTTCATCATAGCCGTTGAATAACGCTCTTGCTTTTTCAAGCGCTTCCCTTCCCCCGAACAGTTTCGGCAGTTCCTTGAGAATTTCAGCCGTCTGGCTCTCCGGAAAATATTCCAGAATATCAGAAAGTCCTGCGTAATTCTTGGAGGCGATGAGGGAGTGAATGGTCTCCTTCTGCTCCGAAGTGGCATTCAGATTATCCATCAAAAGCTTGTATATTCCAATATGGCCAAGCTCTATTCTAAAATCATCCACACAGCAGGAGGACATAGCCTCCATGCCTGCTGTCAGAATCTCAATATCGGATTCAAAAGAGGACAGGCCGACAAGTTCGATCCCCATCTGCATGATTTCACTGCTTCTCCCCCTTAGCTCAGGCTGTTGCCGATAGATTCGCTGGGCATAATAAAGCCGGATCGGCAGGGCATGACCCTTGAGCTTGGTGGCAGTGAGCCGCGCGATGGGAATGGTGGAATCGGGTCTCATTGCGAGAAGCCGACCCTTATGATCGATGAGCTTATACATGCTTTCCTGCGGATAGTACATGGAATTGGAAGAAAACACGTCATAGAACTCAAAGCCGGGGGTGATCACTTCGTGATACCCTTTTCCCTCAAAGGTTCCTCTCAGCGTTTCGATAATTTTTCTTTGCGCTGCACATTCCTCAAACAGTAAGTCTTTCGTGCCTTCCGGTGTGATTCGATCATATTTTTTCATTTCCAGTTCCTCTTTCTATTTATCAGCGATAAAGTTCTTTATCGTTTATATATATATTAATTCACATACTATAATTTACTACGTTATTATGTTATCACTTTAAAGCGATAAAGTCAACAGATTTTTCAACGGCTTTCTGCCCAATTTTTGCAGATAAAATTGTTCGATGTCAACTGTTATCCGTATTGTAAACTTTATTCTGATCATCGGTTGACAATGCGCCGCATTGACGATATAATTTCTTCAATATATTACAATGATCCATCGTTACATAATCTGAATCGACAATAAAAAGAGGGGGATATATTCTATGAAAACAAAAATGATGATTCTATGTGCTCTGTTTGCAGCGCTGACGGCAGTGTGTTCCATGATCTCGGTTCCACTGCCCTTCACGCCGGTGCCTATCAATCTTGCGACCCTTTCCGTATTTCTCGCGGGAGGATTGCTGGGATCCAGATACGGAACCTTAAGCCAACTGGTATATGTCCTTCTCGGTGCAATTGGATTGCCGGTTTTCTCGGGATTCACCGGAGGCTTCGGAAGCATCACCGGCCCGACCGGCGGATATATCATCGGCTATATTGCCGCTGCCTGGCTCATCGGATTTTTGATCGAGAAGCTGGGGCATGGATTTTATAAAAATATAATCAGCATGATCTCTGGACTGGCCGTCTGTTATGCGCTTGGCACGCTGTGGTTTATGTACATCACTTCCACAGGTCTTGCAGCTGCGCTGATGATGTGCGTCGTACCGTTCCTCATCGGCGATGCGATCAAGATCATTGCCGGTTCCATTCTGGTGAAAAAGCTGCATAAACTGATTTAAAAGCACGCCGTAAATCATTTATATAGCAAACGATCCTAACTATGAAACCATGCCAAAAAATTGGCATGGTTTTTTATTGTCCTATTATTTGTATCATTTTAGCCCATTAATAATATATTAATTATAATACTTTAAGGAGCAGAGGCAATATTATGAAAAGCAAATTTAATCCACAATGTATTACCTATAGCCAAATGAATTTAATTTTTAATTTAAGAATTGCGTGGAGAAGACTGACAACTTGGACTAGAGCCTATATAATCAGCAGATATGTGGGGATAGGGACAGCAGAAGAATTATTTGGCCGCTTATATCTTGAGGTTCAAAATTTCAGTGATATGATACAGGTAATATTTGGACGTGAAATTTCTCGAAGAAATGCAGGCTATTTGATTCAAAATACGATCATTTTACGTGATCTGATTTCAGCGCATCTTGAGGGGGACAAGGAAGCAGTCCAACGAAATATCGGTCGTTTTTATCGTAACATTAATGACAATGCAGTGTTTCTGGAATCGATAAACCCATACTGGAGTGAAGACGAATGGAGGGATATGCTGGAGACATATCTTCAATATACGATTGAACAAGCCAACTCATTTGCTGCAGGCGAGTATAAAAAAGAGATGGAAATATTGGACCGCCATACAGAACTCACCAACAGAATGGGTGATGTTTTCGCACAAGGCCTGTATGACTACCTTACTTCCGACCAGCAGACCACTGGCAATCTTCCGCCCCAAGACAGTCAGCAATGCATTACACAGGAACAAATGAGTCAAATATATAACATTAGAATGTTTTGGTTTGAACTTAACACATGGGTCAGAAGCTTTATGCTGAGCAGGTACAGAGAGCTCGGTGATGTAAATGAAGTGTTTAATCGTTTGCAGCAGGTTCCGGTTGATTATGTGAATACGCTGAAACAAATCTTTAGAGAAAATCCCGCGATCGATGAATTACAACTGGAATTAAATACTTTTATTGATCTGATCGATAATTTGATTACTGCTCAAATGGAAGGTAATACCGATGATATAAGCCGGATTACTCAGCTTTTATATCAGAATGCCGAGGAAAGAGCTGCTTCGGTTTCTAATCTGAATCCCTTCTGGAATGAAAGCGAATGGAGGACCAGATTAAATAATAATCTCCGAAGCACGCTGGAAGAATCCACCACTTTCCTGGTTGGAGATTATGCCAGAAATTTGGATATATTCAGCACACTGCTGGATAATGCCGAAAGCACGAGCGGTTACTTCGCACAAGGTTTGATTCATTATATTTTTTCTCAGCCACTCAAGGCTGTTTATTGAAACATTTCTTGGCTATACGGTCCTATATATGTTAGTAAATTGTCCTTTACAGAATACACCTCAGTTCGTGTGGTGCCGTCTGCCTCATAAAATCCTGCTTCAACGCACTTCGAGTACTCACTCCTGACATTTGCTGCGTTACCCATGTATTCCGACCAATTCGCTCCAAGTTTTTCACAGAGATCAAGAGCCGAGATTGATTCGGTATTCCCATCGTAATCATAAATAACGACGGCTTTCGTTTTGCCTGCTTTATACGCAATAATTTCAGTGATTCCATCCTCGTCAATATCGATTTCCTCAGTAGCACAATTTTCTATCGTCAGCAGTACCTGTTCATTTCCGTCGGCATCCTCATTAAAATAAACCGCACTCCCGCGGTGTCCGACCATGTTGTTTTCTTTATATACGTTGTCCATCCCAAAGACATCTTCATAATTGCGCCATCCCAGGATATCGTAATTATTAGTAGCTATTTTTACAATTTTCTTATCATATACATAGAATTCCTTGCACGCAACCCCTCTGTCGCGGTCTTCTGTCGGCGTATAATAAATCCTGTTATATTTCGGCTCGCCTTGGGTTGTATCATAATATGCCTCCGCATAATATAATTCTTTATATGACTCCTTTAAAGCATCGAGACTGTCACCAACTTTTATTGCGTCGGTCTCCGCTGCGTCCTCTTCATAATTAACTTTTGAGGTTTCAGTAATATCATCCGAAGCTTCCTCAATATCATTACCGCACCCAAAAAAGCCGGATACCAAAGCTACTGTTAATAGCAAAACCGGAATTCTTCTTATATGGAAAAGCCTCCCTTCTCTTTGGTCTCCTGTCTCAAATTTCGTCATAGGAAATCGGTTCTCCGCCGTCGATGTGGATCGTATACCCTCTCCCCGGTTCCGGCTGCCACTGGAAGATGTTCTTTTCAGCATTGGGGAAGCAGATGCCCATGATCAGGGAAATCACACCGCCGTGGCAGATAATGATACTGTTCCTGTCGCAGTTTTCTTTGCTCTTATGGTTTTCCAGTATATCAGAAAATCCCGCGCCGATTCTGGCCCGGAAATCATTTGGGCTTTCGCCCTTTGGGCAGGGCGTCAACCCTTTCGTATCGTTGATCCACGCTTGATATTCTGCATTCTCAACCAATTGATCGTGGGTTTTCATTTCAAATTCGCCGAAATGGTATTCTCTGAGCTCGGGCACCGCATGATGCTCCCTGCAGCCATAGATCAAAAAAAAGGTCTGCTCCGTCCGCAGCAGGCCGGTGGTATAGAGAGATGCCCCATCTGCTTTCGGATAAGCTTTGGCAGTAACAAGATCCGCGATGATATCGACTCCTTCGTTGCTGAGGGGCAGGTCTGTGCTCCCGTAATACATTTTGGCAGTATTTGCTTCCGTAGTTCCGTGTCGTATTAAATGAATCTGTCCCATTATTTTATCTTTTGGGGAAGGCCGCAGAAAATTCTGGTTACCTCCTCCGCTTCCTTTCCCAAGTACATCAGGGTTCTCCCCACCATTTCCCTCCAGGCTCTCAGTTCCTTTTCAAAGGGTACGATGCCGGAAGAGATATCGGTACAAATAAAAACCGTATCCTTCCATTCCTCATGGTTCGCTTCCAGGTAATCCTTTGCTTCCATACCGCAGCGGACGCAGCCCATCACAAATTCCTCAAGTCGGTCAACTGCTTTCTTTGTAAAATCTATATTCGGTCCCGCAGAGCATTCGCCTTCGCCGGCACTGCAGAAGAAAATCTCCTGGTCCTTCAATTGATAGCGTTCCTTCGCGTAATCCAGCTTTCCCTGATAGGCACCGCCAAAGATTAGATGCATTTGTTACCTCCTCTAACATTCTGTCCGATTTTATGACAGCAAGGCCAAGACAATGATGGCAAAGGCTTCTCCTATGGTAAGGGCATATCCTGCCAGATCTCCCGACACTCCCTTGAGCTGGCGCACTGCGCCAAGCATTGATATCAGATACGCAGCGACAGCACCGGCCAATGCGAAGAGCATGGTGTATGTCCCTTGCCTCAAAAAAAGTCCTGTCCCCATCGCCAGAGCCGCTAAAATTGCCGCCAGACCTATGAGACTGACTGCTATGACTTCAGCCACAGGCTTTTTCGCTGACCGTTCCCCGTTATACTGGCTGTGGGCAAGGGGCTTTCCCGCAAGCACTGCCAGCGAGGAGCAGCATCTGGAAATCACCGGGATTAAAATAAGTGCAAGCATGGGATCGCCCTCCACAATGCCCAAGGCCTGCTTGAAATTTACCTGCTCCATTGCAGATGACATCGACGCATAGCTGATGATAAACAGGATCGCAACGGAAATCACCGCAAAGGCTCCGGTATGAGGATCCTTCAGTATCCTCAGCTTATCCTCAAGAGGTCTCCTTGACAGAATCGCATCCGACGTATCCATGAAGCCGTCCAGATGGATAAAGCCCGTAATGAGATAAGGATAAAGCATCAGCACTGCGGTCTGAAGCTGAAGCGGGATGTTGATCAAATCCATAAGCAGATAGATGCCATACCAAATCAGCCCGATCACCAGTCCCACCAGCGGTAAAAAGACGAGCATCAGATGACGGGCTCTTTCATTCCAAGGGCGATAGGGGCATGGAATGGATGAAAACATTCCCAATGACATGAAAAATGCTTGAATATATTTCAAATTAGAACTTCTCCTTGATTTGTAGATTTTTATCGTCTTTTACTAATTGGATATTTCCATAGGATACGTCGATGACCGCATCACATTTCTTTGCTAATACGCGGTCGATCCAGGCAAGGCCCTTACGGTACAGCTCCGTCAGCTCCTCGTATTGCATGGCATCCGAATAAATATAGTCGGACACGAACACGATATTGCCGCTCTTTTCCGCCAGCTGCTCCAGTTCGGCCGCAACTCTCAAATAAGCCGACCGATCCACCGTGCCGTCCTTTCGGAACATTTCATTGGACAGCAGCGCGGTGACGCTATCCAAAAGAAAGCTGCCGGAAAAATCCGCATCAAGAGCACCGAGGCTGCGGCTCTTTTCCAGGGTAGTAAATCCCCAGCCGTCCCGTTCCTGCTGATGTCGCAGTATCCGGACCTGGTCCTCTTCATCTGCAGGCTCCATGGTGGCGATGTAATATAATGGGGAGTTCTCCCCGGCCTGCTGCCTCGCAAGGTGCTGGGCATAATATGATTTTCCGTTTTTGCAGCCTCCGCTGATAAAGATATTCACGGTACCTCCTGATTTGCTATATTATCCTATTTTAACATCCCGCCTGACTATAAAGCAAGCTCTGTCGGCTGGATCAGCTGCAGGAGCAGCTCCTCATCCTCTTCATTCAGAGTAATGTGATACTTTTCTGCCAAAGCGGCCAAATCATCCAGATAATAGGTAGATGCCGCATTATTGATGAATTGAGTCACCTTATCTCCGTACTTGCCCATAATCAGGTCATCCATATTGATGCTGTTATCTCCGGCAGATGAAAAGCCCGTGGTTTTCAGGCGGTTCAAAAGCCGCTTCACCACATAGGCGTTGATAAACTGGGCCCAGCATTGATCCGTCAACGAGCCGAAGGTGCAAGGGTTTCCCTCTTTTCTGTCATAGGCGCATTCTCCGATGCAGATCGGCAGGTATGGACATTGTTCACACTGTGCAGACTCCAGCGGATTATTGATGCCATGGGCATAGAAGTTCTTGTTGTATTCCAGTGTTCCGTCTTCCTTGAGCTTCCCGCAGCTTTGCCCGTCGCCCGTATCGGAAACGCATTTGAACAGCGTTCCGTGGCTGTCGACGATGATGCTGTTCAGCTGATTTACGAGGCAGAAGCAATCCTTCCTCGAAAACTCCTTTGGACCGATTCCCTGAAGCAGCGAATAATGAACCGCTTCACAGCCGAATTCTTCTTTTGTAAAGCTTTTATCATTTACCCGGTCCGTAAATTCCCGCGGTTTTCCCAGGTGCGGGATCACCTTTCCGTGAAGACCCTTCTGTTCCAGAATTTTCATGAGATCATAGGCATCCGGGAGATCTTCCTTGTCGATATTGATTCTAAGATCGATTTCATCGATATGATCGATGCTCTTTTCAATATTCCCCAGAATGGTATCATAGGTAGCACTTCCGTCCTTGTGGCGCTTTCGGTAGTCGTGATTTTCCCGGCATCCGTCCATGGACATTTTATATTGGGTTATTCCAAGCTCCTTCAGATCCTTTGCTACGGATTCGGTAAAAAGATAGCCGTTCGTGGACATTTTTGAACTATATTCGATCTTTCTTTCGGCTGTCAGCTTCTTCAGCATGCCGCCGAGCCGCTTTACCACATCCAATGCCACCAGAGGTTCTCCTCCATGCCAGAAAACTTCCAACTTTTCAACCCCATAGAGATTCTTTGAAATCCATCGGCAAATGCTGTCTTGAACCTTCTCGTTCATAATGGTATGATCCACCGCGCTGTAGCTCAGTTTCTCATAGCAGTAGGCGCAGTCCAAATTGCAGTGATAAGTCGGAACGATAACCACCGATAATAATTTTGTGTCAAATTTTGATTTTAAATACTCAACTTTTAATATGGAAAGTTCATTGGTATTCGCATCAATGATAAAACCCTTGTTTTTAAAGTCATCGATCTTTGTATAATGTATACCCAGGCTTCGGTCACAAGACCTTATAAATTCAGCTTCTCGTGCGGTCACAATCCCCACCGTATCCATGAATGCATTGTACACCACGGAATAATCCCGGTTGAATTGATATGGAAATACAAAATTGTACCTTGATGGTTTCATCTTACTTCACCCTCCTTAAGATGCTTTTCAAACAAGATTGCCACATTTCGATTTCATTAGCCCGATGCTATCATTTGATTTTTGTGTTTATTTTATCATCTTTGAAGATTTTTTTCCAGCTATAAACGAACTGTTAATACGAATAATAATTAATGCGTGCATTTAAGATTTTATGATAAAAAGGAGATGAAATGGAAAATTTAACACTGGCGATTTATTTAAAGAAATATAGTATGATTTTTTTCATCGGCGCAATGGGATACGGTCTTCTGGAAACTCTGTTCCGCGGTTTTACACACTGGACCATGCTGGTCACAGGAGGAATTGTTTTCGTAATTCTTTATTATGTTAATTCAAAAAATGAAAATGCCCCGCTTTGGCAAAAATGCCTGGCCGGAGCATTTATAATCACAATGATGGAATTAGCCGTAGGATGCGTCGTCAACCTTTGGCTTGGTTGGAATGTCTGGGATTACTCCGGATATTCCTATAACTTTCTGGGGCAGATCTGTCTGGCATTTACGGTATTATGGTTTATTCTCTGTGCTCCCTTGTCGTATTTCACCAGATACCTCCATCTCCACCGGTTCCGCCTCCGGCAAAACCGGATATAGTCATCAACGCTCCAGTATGGAAACATAATCCTTTCTTGCAGCAACGCTTTTGTAGGCAGGTCGGATGATTTTCCCTGCATTGATCAGCTCTTCAATGCGGTGGGCGCTCCAGCCTGAGATTCGTGCAATGGCAAAGATCGGCGTATAAAGCTCCTGCGGCAGATCCAGCATGCTGTAAACAAAGCCGCTGTAGAAATCGATATTTGCACTGACGCCTTTATATATTTTTCGCTCATCTGCTATGATCTCTGCTGCAAGCCGTTCCACCATGGAATACAGTCTGAACTCATCCACTCTGCCCTTTTCCTCCGATAGGCTCTGGACGAACTTTTTGAAAATATTCGCCCTTGGATCGGAAAGGGAATAAACGGCATGACCCATTCCATATATGAGTCCTGCCTGGTCAAAGGCCTTTTTATGAAGCAGATCCCTCAGATACCCTGCAACCTGTTCTTCGTCGGTCCAGTCGGATATGTTTTTCTTCAGATCTTCGAACATCTGAACCACCTTAATATTGGCACCGCCGTGTTTCGGTCCTTTTAAGGATCCCAGCGACGCCGCGACCACAGAATAGGTGTCCGTTCCGGAGGAAGAGACCACATGGGTCGTAAAGGTGGAATTGTTTCCACCGCCATGTTCCGCATGAAGAACCAGTGCAACATCCAGGATCTTGGCTTCCAGTTCCGTATATTTTGAATTCGGTCTGAGCATATAGAGAATATTTTCCGCCGTGGAAAGCTCCGGTCTCGGCGTATGGATAAAGAGACTGCCTCCGCCGAAGTAATGACGGTACGTCTGATAGCCATAAACGGACAGCAGCGGAAAAACAGCCGTTAGCAACAGGGATTGTCTCAGCACATTGGGTATGGTGATGTCATTGGCCTTCGTATCATATGCATGAAGCGTCAGAACGCTTCTAGCCAGCGTATTCATCATATCGGAGGTTGGCGCCTTCATGATGATATCCCTTGCAAAGCTGGTGGGAAGAGTCCGGTACTGGGCCAGCAGGTCTGAAAAATCAGCGAGCTGCTGTACCGTCGGCAGCTTGCCGAAAATCAGCAGATAAGTCGCTTCCTCAAAGCCAAACCGCTTTTCCCCTACAAAGCCGTCCACAAAGGTTTCGATATCGATCCCCCGATAAAACAGCCTTCCTTCGCAAGGCACCTTTTCCCCATCCACCATATCAAATGCCTGAATATCGGAAATCTCCGTCAGACCGGTCAATACCCCATTGCCGTTCAGATCTCTGAGTCCCCTGTTGACCTTGTATTTTGTGTAAAGCTCCGGGTCGATGGAGCTATTTTCCAGACACAATTGTGTCAGCCTCAGAATCTCCGGCGTTATTTCCGAATACTTGCTGTCCAATGTGTTGAAGTTACTTTCTAACATTTGTATCCCCCTCTCAATTTTATTAAAATCCCTTTTCATTATTTGTTCTCTCTAACCCTTATCCCTTGGACGCGAAATCCATTCGATAAGTTCCGATAAGTATACCATAAAATATTATGTGCATCAATCGCAAAAACTTAAATATTCTGACAATTCTTTACCCTGATGCAGTGATAAAGAATGGCTTGATTCCAACCAAATCTGCGCTTTACGTAAAAACAAAAGCGGTTCTTTTCCGAAGAAAAGAACCGCAACATAATCCTTTTTTAAACATAAAATTTACAAGAAGTCCCCTTCCTCAACGCCTTTAGCGTAGGGAGAATGAATTGTCCTGAGGTAATTACTGACAAAAATTAGTATTGCAAACGTACGTTCTTTTATGGTATAATATCCCAGTAAGGGGACAACCGTCATGAAGAAGAACAAAGCCTATAAATACAGAATCTATCCTACTCCTTTGCAGAAGGAACTTCTTGCAAAGACCTTTGGCTGCGTCCGCTTCATCTACAATAAAATGCTGGCTGATAAGATTGATCATTATCAGCTGACAAAGAAATCTCTTTCCAATACTCCGGCACAGTACAAGGACGAATTCCCTTTTCTGAAAGAAGTCGATTCCCTGGCTCTTGCCAATGCACAGCTGAACCTGCAGACCGCATACCGGAACTTCTTCACCCAAAAGAGTGTCGGATTCCCCCACTTCAAAAGCAAGAAGAATGAGGCATCCTACACCACCAATCTGGTAAACGGGAACATTGCTGTGGTCGGGTGCATGATTAAGCTCCCAAAGGTAGGATATCTGAAAGCAAAACTGCACCGCCTGCTTCCGAAGGATGCGATAATCAAAAGTGTTACGATAAGAAAAACCGCTGCCGGCAAATATTATGCATCCATCCTGGTGGAATATGAAGAATCTGAAATCCAGCCGGTTCCGGTTACCGAGGTAAAAACCCTCGGACTGGATTATTCCTCTTCCAGCTTCTATCCGGATTCTGAGGGCAATCCCTGCAATTATGACCAGTACTACCGAAGGTCAGAGCAGAAGCTTGCCGGGCTGCAGCGCAGCCTCTCAAGAAAGAAGCCCGGTTCGGCAAATTATGCGAAACAGCGCAGAAAGATTGCCGGACTCCATGAGAAAATCGCCTGCCAACGTCTTGATTTCCTGCATAAGCAAAGTACCGTGATAGCCAAACAGTACGATGCGGTATGTGTGGAGGATATCAATCTGCGCGGTATGGCCGGCGGCCTGCATCTGGGCAAGGCGACCAATGATAACGGGTTCGGACTGTTCCGTACTTTGCTCAGGTACAAGCTGGAGAATCAGGGAAAGCATTTCGTTATGATCAATAAGTGGTATCCCAGCTCCAAAACCTGCAGCTGCTGTGGTTATGTCAAATCAGACTTAAAGCTGTCAGACAGGATATACTTCTGTCCAAAGTGCAATCTCAGAATCGACCGGGATCACAATGCTGCCATCAATATCAAATTCGAAGGACTGCGGGTACTTGGTCTTAGCTCCGCAGCCTGACAGATATACGGTACCGCAGGAACTGCGGGATCCTAAAGCCTGTGGAGAGTGTGTAAGACTGCCAATGCTATGGCATAAAGCAGCGGTGCTCCGTGAAGCAGGAAGCCCCCACTTCAAACGATATATGCGTTAAGTGGTGGGTAGTTCACACAAAGTCCATCAATTTTTTTCGGTCCAGGATCTTGATCCCCTTTCGGGACACACTGAGAATTCCCTCGTTGGAAAAGTACTTCAGCATTCTGGAAATCACTTCCCTGGCGCTGCCCATATGCCCGGCAATCTGTTCATGCGTCAGTGTTATGGTATCCCCGCTTTCCAGATTAGCCTCCTCCAGCAGGAACATCGCAAGACGTTTGTCCATCTTCATAAACAGGATCTGCTCCATTACCCACATTGCCTCAGAAAAACGCATCGAGATCATCTCGGTCATAAAGCTCCCCACTGCCGGATTCTCTTTGGCGATTTTATCATATACTGCGGCATTCAAGACGAACAAATCCGTCGGTCCTTCCGCATCCACATAGATATCAAAGGAAATGTTTCTCATAATGCAGGAAGCGGAAAGCAGACAGATATCATGGTCCAAAAGACGGAACAGAGTGATTTCCTTGCCCTCTTCAGACAAGAGATATACTCTTAACCTTCCCTTTTTTATGGCAATGACCCCGGTACAGTCCTCATATCCTCCATGGATATTCTGCCCATTTTTATAAGAATTCAAAATGGTATGGTCAAAAATCTGTTTCTTTTCCGGCTCCTTCAGCTTCTCCCAAAAGGGAAGCAGTTCCGGCAAAAGTTCCCGATCCGATTGTTCCATGTATTTCACCTCTATGATTTGTAGATTTCGCCTGCTTCTATTGTAACGTCATACGATGAACTTCTCCAGTTCTTTTTTATATTTGAAGAGAAGTTCTTTTAACGCTTCCATTTTCTCCGGATAGTTTTCCTCCTTGAAAAAGGATATGGAAACCACATTCTTGACCTCTCCCGTGCTGCCGTAGAGCGGAATACCGATTCCGATGACCAGAGGGTAGGATTCCTCAATACTGGTCACAAAGCCGTTTTCCCTGATTTTCCGGTACTCTTCCAGAAGCGCCGCTTTTTCCGTTATGGTGTTTTTGGTCAGCTTATCAAAAGGTGTATTCTGATCAAATAATATTTCAACGATGGATTGATCATGATAAGCCATAAGGCATTTGCCGTAAGTCCCGGTGTTCATCGGATAAAATTCACCCGGTTTATCATTCATCTTGACAGGCTGATGTATTTCTACGGAATAAATGGAAACCACCCTGTTTCCTTCTCTGCGCGCAAGACCCACGGACTCTCTTGACTCCATAGCGATGTTCTCCAGAATCGTCAGGATGTTTTCTTCATAATTGGCATTCTGCAGATAGATCGAGCCCAAATGATAGGCCATGGGTCCGAGTCGATAACTCTTATCCCTCTCAATTTTCATCAGCAGATCGTTTTCTTCCAGCGTTACGACATTCCGGTAGATGGTTGTCCGGTTGAGACCTGTTTTCTCCACAAGCTGAGGAATGGTATACTCGTAAGGCTCCTGTCCAAAAAGAAAAAGCAAATACAATGCTTTTTCGAGGCTCGTCATATTATCGTCCGATTTTATCGTTATCATTTTGATTTACCTTTCACTTTAATAAGCTTATCCTTTCGACTTATTGAGATTCTTTGACAGCACTACTTTGTATCCCAGACCTTCCAGGGTTTCTACTCCCCGAACCACCTCGCTTTTCTTTTCCGATGGACTTGATGGGGAGATGATGCCGATGGTGTCTCCAATTTCCAGTTTCTTTGCCTTTTTCATTCTTTTTATTTTCACCTCTTTTCTTGTTCATTCTATGTGATTAGCAAAGGATAAATGTTCATATTGTAAAATGTTTTTTTGTATTATGAATTTATTTTCATTATAGCACCATTATTCCAAAAATCAATTGATATTTCCTGATTATTTCAGCTTAAAAAACCAAAAACTAATGTGACATTGTCACTGAGAATGCGCTTTGAAAATGATATTATGGGTATAGATTGTTATATAAATAACAATATGAAGCTCAACATAGTTCACTATTATAATCGTATCGACAAATAAGTCTTGATAAATCGCTGTTTTCAACAGCTTCGATCGGTTAATAGAATAAGAGGAGAGAAAAAGTATGAGTAAAAAGGTATTGATCATCGGGGGTGTCGCCGGAGGCGCTACCACTGCCGCCCGGCTCAGAAGGCTGGATGAGTCACTGGAAATCATCATGTTTGAACGCGGTGAGTATATTTCCTATGCAAACTGCGGCCTGCCTTACCATATCGGCAATGTCATCAAGGAACGAGACGCTTTACTGCTGCAGACCCCGGAGGCAATGAAAGCGAAATTTGACATCGACGTGCGCGTAAACAATGAAGTATTATCCATCGACCGGGGCAAGAAAACCGTTCGCGTAAAAAAAGTGAAAACCGGTGAGGAATACGAGGAGAGCTATGATGTCCTTGTGATCTCAACCGGTTCGTCTCCATTGAAACCGCCCATTCCTGGCATTGACGGTCCCGGAATCTACACCCTCTGGACCGTTCCGGATACGGATCGCATCAAAAAATTCATTGCGGAGCAGAGGCCGAAGCGAGCCGCAGTCATCGGCGGCGGATTTATCGGGTTGGAGATGGCCGAAAATCTCCATGCGGTCGGCTGTGAGGTTACCGTTGTAGAAATGATGAGCCAGGTCATGGCACCCATCGATTTTGAAATGGCACAGCTGGTTCACGAAAACATGAAAATGAATCATGTGCGTCTTGAATTAAAAAATGGCGTTAAGCAATTTGATCATAAAAACGGCGTAACGAGCATTGCGCTGCAGGATGGAAAGACCGTAGAAGCGGACCTTGTCATCCTATCCATCGGCATCCGGCCAAACAGCCAGCTTGCGAAGGACTGCGGACTGGAATTGAACGCTAAAGGCGGAATCGTGGTCAATGAATATCTCAAGACCTCCGATCCCGACATTTATGCGGTAGGCGATGTGATCGAGGTGGAGGACTTCGTTTCCAAAAATAAGACCATGATCCCTCTTGCAGGTCCGGCAAATAAGCAGGGACGTATCTGCGCAAACAATATCGCCAAAGAAGCAGGTTTTCTTGGCGGTAATCTGGAAAAGTACAACGGAACCCAGGGAACCTCCATTGCTCAGGTATTTGATCTGTCTGTTGCCGCCACCGGCATCAACGAAAAGACACTGAAATCCTGGGGCAAGGTATTGAATCAGGATTACTTCGTTGCATTGATCAATCAGAAATCCCACGCAGGCTATTATCCCGGAGCTACCCCGCTCACGCTGAAGCTGCTGTTCGGCAAAGACGGCAAGATCTTCGGTGCACAAATCGTCGGTCAGGACGGTGCGGACAAGAGGATCGATACGATTGCCACAGCAATGAGATTGGGCGGAACGATCTACGATCTGGCTGAGCTTGAGCTGGCATATGCTCCACCTTATTCCTCCGCCAAGGATCCGGTAAATATGCTCGGTTTTGTTGCGGAGAATATCTTGGAGGGGCTTGCCTCATTTATTGACTGGAATGAGCTTGAGATACTGGAAGAGTCAGGAAGAGACGATTATATCATCCTTGATGTAACGGAGGATATGGAAAGAATGGCCTTCCAGATCCCAAATTCCTGTCACATCCCGCTGGGTCAGCTGAGAAAGCGCATGGGCGAGTTGGATAAGAGCAAGCTCATTATCCCATACTGTGCCATCGGCGTGCGATCCTACAACGCGGCCAGAATGCTCTTAAACAGCGGCTTTGACAAGGTCAAGGTGCTCCCTGCCGGAACCAGCTTCTATAAATCCGTCTATCACGACAGATATATGGCGGTCCAAGGGCAAAGCAATTCAAATACAGGAGGAGGAAGTAATCCTATGAATAATGAAGAATCAAAAGACCAAATCATCGATCTGGATAAAATCGTAGCGAAGCAAACTCTTGATTGCAGCGGGCTTCAATGTCCGGGACCCATCATGAGAGTGTTCCAGACCATAAAGGAAATGAACGATGGGGAAATTCTCCAGGTATCTGCTACCGATATGGGCTTTGTCAGAGATATCGAGGCTTGGTGCAGGAGAATGGGAAATACCCTGCTTAAGGCGGAAAGAGTCGGAAAAGAAAGCATTGTATATATTCAGAAAGGTCTTGGCGGGAGTCATGTTGCTGAAGCAGATACCGCAGCTCCGATCATCCAGGGTTCCCACGCCGCCGCTCTTCCTCAGGGTAAGACAATCATCGTGTTCAGCGGAGATCTGGATAAGGTCCTGGCTTCCTTCATTATCGCAAACGGAGCTGCCGCCATGGGCAGACCGGTCACCATGTTCTTCACCTTCTGGGGCCTGAACGCATTAAGGAAAAGAGAGAAGCAGGGCGTGAAGAAACCTTTCATGGATGCCATGTTCGGCGCCATGATGCCAAGAGGTACATCAAAGCTAACTCTTTCCAACATGAATATGGGTGGTATGGGTACAAAAATGATGAAAATGGTTATGAAGGATAAAAACGTTGATTCTCTTGAAGCTTTGATGAAGCAAGCCATGTTCAACGGTGTCAAGCTCGTAGCCTGTACCATGTCCATGGATATTATGGGAATTACCAAAGAAGAATTAATCGACGGAGTCGAATATGCCGGAGTCGCCGCTTACCTGGGCGACGCGGAAGAATCCAATGTAAACTTATTTATATAAATAATACCGATTTATATAAAGAATACCGAAACCTTCTAAATAAATAAATCAAAATCGAGTAGGGGGAAATTGATTCCCCCTCTCACACCACCTAGCATGCCGTTCG
>CAZTEH010000076.1:0-19506 GCA_964612345.1 uncultured Oscillospiraceae bacterium
CCGTGAGAATACCCACGGCGCGGCACGAGATACCGTGCTGGCAACGCGACGGCATATTTTCATAGAAAACCGTCCGATCCATTGCTAACTGGAAGGTGAGCGGATTTTCGAGAAAACATGCCTGGCAGGCGCAATAACCATTAAAAACTCATCTTGTCGTTTTTGATATCGATCGTAATGTTTTCTCCGTCGTGCACCTCTCCTTTTATGATCTTTGAAGCGATCTCCGTTTCAATATGCTTTTGCAGATATCTCTTGACCGGTCTTGCTCCGTAGGCAGGAGAATATGCCTCATCGGCAATATACTTCCTGGTCGAATCCGTCAGCGTTACCGTAATGTTTCTTTCCTTCAGCTTTTCCCGTATGTGGACCATGGAAATGTCGATGATCTTCATGATCTGTTCTTCCGTCAAAGGCGAGAAGACCACCACATCGTCGATGCGGTTCAGGAATTCCGGTCGGAAATGACGTTTCATTTCGTTTTCTACTGTCTCTTTTACTTCATCGGAAATCGTCCCATCCTTTGAAATATTTTCAATAAGATAAGGGCTCCCGATATTTGACGTCATGATCACAATGGTGTTCTTAAAATCAACGGTTCTGCCCTGGTTATCGGTCAGTCTTCCGTCATCCAACAGCTGAAGCAGAATGTTGAACACATCCGGATGAGCTTTTTCTATTTCATCAAAAAGGATCACGCTATACGGTCTTCTTCGCACCGCCTCGGTGAGCTGACCGCCTTCATCATAACCCACATAGCCCGGAGGCGCTCCCACAAGTCTTGACACAGAGTGCTTCTCCATGTATTCGGACATATCGATACGAATCATGTTTTTCTCCGAATCGAAAAGTGCCTCCGAAAGCGCTTTGGCAAGCTCCGTTTTTCCGACGCCGGTCGGACCCAGGAAAATAAAGGAGCCAATCGGCCGGTTGATATCCTTAAGACCCGCTCTCGCCCTCAAAACAGCCTCAGACACGGCGGTTACCGCATCGTCCTGCCCGATTACCCTTTGGTGAAGAACTTCGCCCAAACGGAGCAATTTTTCCTTTTCCGCTTCTACAAGTCTGCTCACGGGAATACCGGTCCATTTGGAAACCACCTCGGCGATTTCTTCCTCTGTGACTTCTTCCTTCAGCAGCCTCTTTTCCTTTGATTCTTCATTGAACTCCATTTCAGATTCCAGCTTCTTCTCAAGCTCAGGCAGCGTTCCGTATTTCAATTTCGCAAGCTTTTCCAGATCATATTGTCTCTCCGCATCTTCAATCTGCAGCTTGACTTCCTCGATCTGCTGTTTTGTCGCTTTCAGGTCTGTGATGGATTTCTTCTCATTCTCCCACTGCGCTCTCATGGTGGCATTTTGTTCCTTCAACACGGAAAGCTCCTTCTCGATATGCGCCAGTCTTGACTTGGAGCTGCTGTCTGTTTCCTTGCCCAATGCCTGCTTTTCGATTTCAAGCTGCATGATCTTTCTGGCGATTTCATCGAGTTCGGCAGGCATGCTGTCGATTTCCGTTCGGATCTTGGAAGCAGCTTCATCCATGAGGTCGATGGCCTTATCCGGAAGGAAGCGGTCGCTGATATAGCGTTCCGACAGTGTTGCACATGCAATCAGAGCATTGTCGGTGATTCTGACGCCGTGATGGATCTCAAAACGCTCCTTCAAGCCTCGCAGAATGGATATGGTATCCTCTACCGTCGGCTGTTCCACGAGGATCTTCTGGAATCTTCGCTCAAGAGCCGCATCCTTTTCGATATTCTTTCGATATTCATCCAGAGTCGTCGCACCGATACAGTGAAGTTCTCCTCTTGCAAGCTTTGGTTTCAGAAGATTTCCTGCATCCATGGAGCCTTCTGCCTTACCCGCTCCTACAATGTTATGGATCTCGTCGATGAACAGAATGATTCTGCCCTCCGACTTTTCGATTTCATTCAATACGGATTTCAGTCTCTCCTCAAATTCCCCTCTGAATTTGGCTCCGGCAATGAGCGATCCCATATCCAGCGCATAGATGGTCTTATCTTTCAGTCCCTCAGGAACGTCACCGTTGAGAATTCTCTGGGCAAGGCCCTCCACCACGGCTGTTTTTCCGACTCCCGGCTCTCCGATGAGCACAGGATTATTCTTGGTTCTTCTGGACAGGATCTGTATGGTATGACGGATCTCTGCATCTCTGCCGATGACGGGATCAAGCTTGCCCTCTCTGGCCAGCTGCACCAGATCGCGCCCATATTTATTCAGGGCATCATAATTATCCTCCGGATTCTGGCTTGTGACCCTCTGATTGCCTCTTACCTTTGACAGTGCCTGCAGAAAGCCGTCCTTTGTGATGTTATGCTTTCGGAACATCCTGCCGGATGGAGTATTTTTTTCATCCAGTAATGCCAGGTAAATATGCTCTACGCTGACATACTCATCTTTAAAATCGGAAGCGATTTTCTCCGCATTGATCAATAATTGATTTAAGCGTCTTGTGGAATACATATTGTCACTGCCGCCCTGAACCTTAGGCAGCCGCTCGATCTCACCCTGAAGTTCTCCGACGATTTCAACCGTATTAACACCCATAAGGCTGACAAGCTTTGGAATGAGCCCGTCCTGCTGGAGCATCAGTGCCAGATGCAGATGTTCACCATCCAGCTGCTGATGCCCTTCCTGCACCCCTATATTCTGACAGTCCATTACCGCAGACTGTGCATTTTGTGTAAACTTATCAAAATTCATGGAAACACCCCCTTGTTGTTCTAAACATATATTTATTATATACCACTCCCAAAAATAAATAAACAAAAAAATTAGCACTCTCTCAGCCAGAGTGCTAATGCAATAAACATATGTGCTAAAAGAAAATATTCATTACCATGCTAAAAACAAAGTTTACCGCCGGTACCAGTACTTTATCCGTTACATTGAATACGATCAGTAGCAGCAGGATCATAAATCCCTTATCATAGATCTGATAATACCATTCCTTTTCTCTTAAATTAAACACTTCCGTTACAATACCGAATCCGTCCAATGGCGGGATCGGAAGCAGATTAAAGATCATCAGAACGATATTGATCCATATAATTTGATAAATTATTTCAACGACAACAGTGCCCATATAGGTACTCAACAAATCAAATTGAAACGTATCAAGAAGCTTCAGGACTCCGGCAAAAATAATGGCAAGAACGAGATTCATCGTTACTCCTGCCAGATCGACGATGAGACCGTCTCTCCTCGTATGTTTAAAATTTCTCTGATCTACCATGACCGGTTTTCCCCAGCCAAAGCCTATAAAAAACAGTGCTAAAATTCCAAAGGGGTCAACGTGGGCGATGGGATTTATTGTGACTCTGCCCTGCAGCCTTGGTGTTTTGTCACCCAGCCGATCCGCAGCCAGCGCATGGGCAAATTCATGAAATGACAATCCAATTAATATTGCCGGCAGTATAATTACTTTAGACATAATCCAACTGATCGGACTCATTCCCTGACTGTATGAAAATGACTGATAAGCCATATACAATATCAGCAGGACCGCAAAAGGGTTACTTCTTAAAAATCTCAATATACATTCTCCTTATTATTATATAATTTTTTGATTACTTTTATTGTTCGTTTTGATCGTTCATGGTCTTTGCGTGGATGTAGTTGATAAACTGTCTGGCAGCTCTTCCGGAGCGCCCTTTCTGTCTGACATCCCATCTGAGTGCCTCCTCGATGAGAACACTTTCGTCTATCTCCAGCTTCTCCTGATCCGCAATTCCTTTTACGATTTTCAGGAAGGTCTCTTTATCCGGTGAAGTAAAGGTGATGGACAGTCCGAAGCGGTCCGCCAGAGAAAGTCGCTCCTGCATTCCGTCGTTACTATGGACTTCACCGCTGTCTCCGCGATCCTTCCAGGTTTCTTTTATAATGTTTCTTCGATTGGAAGTGACATAAATCAAAACATTGGAAGGCTGTGCTTCAATCCCTCCGTCAATGATGGATTTGAAATGTTTATATCCGATTTCCGTATCTTCGAAGGAAAGATCATCGATAAAGATGATGAATTTACAGCCTCTGTCGGCAACAGCCTCAATGATCTTATAAAGTTGGTTCACATGGTTTTTATTCAGGGAGATGAGGTTCAGCTTGCTCCCCTTGAATTGATTCAGCAGAGCTTTTACGCAGGAGGATTTCCCCGTGCCCCTGTCGCCGTGCAGCAGGACATTGTTTGCAGGATATCCCTTCAGGAAAAACTCCGTATTTTCAATGATGGCTTCCTTTTGTTTCGCATAACCGATGAGCTGATCAAAGGTGATCTTGTCATAATTTGTGACGCCCACCAGCATTTCATCCCACACGAAGGCCTGATACCGCTCAAAAATACCACAGCCATATTCCCCGTAATAATCCTTCAGCTTATCTGCAGATTTTTGATTGGTTTCTGCCTCCAGTGCCAGCCTTACCTTGTCTCGATGACCAACCTGTGTTTTATGCTCGTGATTCTGCTTCATCGAACAAACTGATTCGCCGGCATCGTGAAAGATCGTACCGATCCTCTGCCATGCCAGGTTATAGAGCTTTTTCAGCTCCTCCATTTCACGGATGGCGATCGTCCGGATGTTTTCATCCAGCTTCCCCTTTTCGCTCATGAGGCTGAACCGGTTTTCGCTTTCCGCAATGAGCCTGCAGATATAATTTTGCCAATAGGTACCGCAGATATCCAAATGGATTGTGGTTTCCAGAAGCTTCCTCTGAATCTGATAGTATTCCGCTTCCATATATGATATATATTCATGATAATCAAATTCGTTAAAGATTTTTACAGCAGCATTCACAATTTCATCCTGCCTTATATTGTCGTATAAAATAAGGGTATCCAAGTTTATCTTGCTCAATGCCCTTCTCCTTTCATCGGGGACAGCTTATTCATTTTCAGCTCTTGTCCCTAATTATAATATTTTATCACAAATATGAACGATTTTAAATAATATGATAGTAAAATTTGAACGAGAGGTGATTTATAAATTATGGTTCAAGATAATTGTATGAGCCCTAAATTTCCACAAACCCCAAGCCTCCCAACAGAATATGTATGTGTAGAGGTGTATACGGTCAGAACCGGTGATACGCTATATTCCATTTCGCGAAGATATGGAGTTTCCGTGGCTATGCTTATGGAGGCAAATCGGATACTGAATCCGTATAATCTGAGATATGGTCAGAAAATCTGTATTCCCGGTCATCGATCAGATTGTCTGGAACCAGCTCATGACCCATGTGGATGGGAATTCGAAACTCCTTGTCCAATGCAAGAGGAACCGATTACATGTCCTGAAGAGGAAGTTCCGCCGATGCCGATGCCAACTCCACGGCCTGCACCAGCACCAGCACCAGCTCCGGCACCAGCGCCAAGACCAACTCCGCAGCCAGCACCAGCTCCGGCTCCAGCGCCAAGACCAACTCCACGGCCTGCACCAGCTCCGGCACCAGCGCCAAGACCAACTCCACGGCCTGCACCAGCTCCGACTCCGGCTCCAATGCCAATGCCAACTCCGGCTCCAATGCCAATGCCAACTCCGGTTTGCGACGGATTGACTCATACGATAAGGGCAGGGGATACTTTTTACTTACTCGCAAAACAACATAACGTACTTTTAGAAGACATACTCGCCGCCAACCCAGGCGTCAATCCATACAATCTGCAGATCGGCCAAAAGGTATGTATACCAGCTCATATGGGCAGGCCGAGAGAAGTCGCCCCTGGATGCAGGGGAATCATTCATACTGTGAAATCCGGAGATACCTTGTATATGCTGGCAAAGCAATACAAATTGACGCTGGACGATATCATTAATGCCAACCCGCAAGTTGATTGCTATATGCTGCAAGTGGGAATGAGACTCTGTATTCCGACGGTAAACAGTCAGAACGACTCGTGGTTCTTAAGAGCGCCGATTGCACCAACTCCAGGAATGCCGTCCATGCCGTCCATGCCATCCATGCCGGCAATGCCATCGATTCCGATTCCCAGCATGCCGACTATGCCGACTATGCCCACAATGCCAACAATGCCCACAATGCCCACAATGCCAACACCTGGTATGCCGTCTATGCCGACTCCCACCACTCCAACTGTTCCGATGATGCCGACCATGCCGGAACAGACTCCGTCAGAAACACCGGTCTGCGATGGATTTATGCATACCGTTCGGGCCGGCGATACGCTTTACATGTTGGCAAGACAATATAAAATCACTTTGGATGCGCTGATGAAAGCAAATCCGAATCTGGATCCCTACAATCTGAGAGTGGGAATGCAGCTTTGTATTCCGATGCAAAACGGCAATAACGACAACAACGATAGCAACAATAACATGAATACCAGCCAGAGGAATCCAATGATGGGTACTCCAGGCGGAGGAATGTGGAATAACTGTTCCGACGGCAGAATGTACAACACACAGCGCGGTGACACGCTTACCAGAATTCTGGATCGTTATGAAATTACATTTGCAGCACTTAAAAGCAGTAATCCCCATGTAGATTTTACCGACTCCGTAGAGGGTATGGAGCTTTGCATCCCCTCCGAGGATCACTTCCGAACCTGCCCTATGACAGGCGCTTATATCGTAAAGAGTGGAGATACCTTAGATTCGATCAGTAAAAAACTGCTTGTGATAACCGACAGCCTTCTGATGGCTAATCCTACCTTAACGATAGAGGATTTCAGCATCCCGGGAACGAAGGTCTGTATCCCAAGCTGAAAAAAAGCCAGAGCAATCATAAACCATGATACTCTGGCTAATCTTTTATTTGAATCTTGCAGTTTAATCCGGACCTCGGAATATCTCTGTCGTTTACTTATACAAAGGAAATGCCGCACATAACTCTTCGACGATTTTTCTCGCTTTATCAGCAGCGCCTGCATCGGTCGGATTGTTTAATATAAGCGCGATCGCCTCCACCACCTTGGTGATTTCCTGTTCCTTGAATCCACGGGTCGTCATCGCCGGTGTTCCAAGACGGATACCGCTGGTGATATTGGCGCCGTTCGGATCGTTCGGCACGGTATTCTTATTCGTAGTGATGCCGGCTGCATCTAAAAGCTCTTCCGCATCCTTGCCAGTGATATTCTTATTGGTAAGATTCAGCAGAACCAGATGGTTGTCGGTTCCACCCGACACAAGTTTGAAATCTCTTGCCAAAAGTTCTTCTGCCATTTTCTTGGCATTTATAAGCACCTGTTTCTGATATGCTACGAATTCCGGTGTTGAAGCCTCTTTAAAGCAAATTGCTTTCCCGGCGATGATATGCATGAGCGGTCCACCCTGCATTCCGGGGAAAATCGCTTTGTTGATCTGCTTCCCGAATTCCTCTTTTGCGAGGATGGCACCACCTCTTGGACCTCTTAGCGTCTTATGGGTGGTTGTAGTTACTACATGGGCATGTTCCACCGGATTCGGATGAAAGCCCGCTGCAACCAGGCCGGCAAAATGCGCCATGTCCACCATCAGCAATGCGCCGACTTCATCTGCTATTTCTCTGAATTTATCCGCTTCAATGATTCTCGGGTATGCACTTGCTCCCGCAACAATCATTTTCGGTTTATTTTCAATCGCTAATTTCCTTACCTGGTCGAAATCAATTCTTTCTGTCTGTGAATCAACTTTGTAAGGAATAAAATTGAAGTATTTACCCGACATATTTGCTGTACTTCCGTGAGTCAGATGACCCCCGTTGGATAAGTCCATACCCAGAACGGTATCTCTCGGCGCTAAAAGCGAGAAATATACCGCCAGATTTGCGCTGGAGCCGGAATGAGGCTGAACATTGGCATATTCCGCATGGAACAGCTCTTTTACGCGCTCGATCGCCAGGCTTTCCGCCTCATCTACATGTTCGCATCCACCATAATATCTATGTCCAGGGTAACCTTCTGCATATTTATTCGTTAAGGCACTGCCACATGCCTCCATTACAGCACTGCTGGTAAAATTCTCAGAGGCTATCAATTCAATTTTGTTTTCCTGTCTTGCCATTTCTCTGTGAATGATGGCACTGATTTCAGGATCAACCTTGTCCATATTGTTAAAATACATTATCGTTCCCCTTTCTACATAATGTTACATTATATAGAAATTTTCTATAATTATCAAGTTTTTTTATCAGAAGATACAATATTTATCCGGCTACTTTCTTAAAAGATTACAACAAATCCGAAAGGAGCCTTGATACGGATTCCTTGAATTTAATGACAAGCGTCCGGTTGCGGTAAAGATGCTTCGTCAGTTCGTGGGATTTCATCATATCGGTCTCGAAGATCGCCTCAAGCTTGTAGACCTCCGCCGCGTCATAAATAAACGCATTTGCTTCGAAATTCAATCGGAAGCTTCGGATATCAAAATTGGCAGAACCGATGGAAGCGATTTCTCCGTCAACGCAGATAGTCTTTGCGTGCATAAAGCCTTCATCATAAACATAGATCTTTGCTCCCAGATTCAACAGGATGCCCACATAAGAATAGGTTGCCCAGTAAACAAACATATGGTCCGGCATGCAGGGGATCATGATCTTCACGTCAACTCCGGACAGTACCGCTGTCTTCAATACCTCCAGGATGCTGGCATCCGGTACGAAATACGGCGTCTGGATATAGATGTTTTTCTTTGCAGACGAAATCATTTTCAAATAGCCCTGCTTGATCTCTTCCTTTAAGGAATCGGGGCCGCAGGAAACGATCTGAATTCCAGTAGTGCCTGCCTGAAACGGTTCATCATAATATGCCTGTGATATGACGATGTTCTCCTTTGATGCAAAACGCCAGTCCAGGATAAAACGGGCATTCATATCCTGAACGCAGGAGCCCATCAGCCTCAAATGGGTATCTCTCCAAAACCCAAATTTTTTCTTCTTCCCTATATACTCATTTCCTACGTTAAAACCGCCTAAATACCCAATGGTACCATCGATAACGACCAGTTTTCTGTGATTCCTGTAGTTTAACTTCATATTCAAATATTTAAACATGGGCGGAAAGAAAAAAGCAAATTGTCCGCCCGCCAGTCTTAACGATTCAAGAGTTTTCCGTGAGATCTCCCTGCTTCCCATGGCATCGATCAAAAGGCGTACTTCAATCCCTTCTTTCGCCTTTTGGGTAAGCGTATCGATGAGAAGACGGCCCATGCTGTCGTTTTTCACAATAAAATACATAATGTTTATGGTCTGCTTTGCTTCCATCAGGTCCTTGATCAAGCTGTCAAACTTATGACGCCCGTCCGTCAGCACAGATATTTTATTGTCCTGCGTGAAGAAGGAATCGCTGTAGGTCTGGTGCAGACGGATCATGTCCTGCCATTTTTTCGATTCCGGATTGCTGAAGTTAAATTCTCCATGCTTGATGGCATTGATCTGTTCGTTCAGCGAAGCATTTATGATCGCTTCTTCATATTTGGTCATTCGAAAGATTTTTTGTCTGGCGATATTCTGTGAAAACAAAAAATACAAAATAATCCCTGCCACCGGAACTAAGAATAAAATCATAATCCACGCCAGAGTTGCAGAGGGGTTTTTCCTTTCAAGAAATATAATTGTCAAGGCTATGACAAAATTGACAAGGAAAAGCCCCGTTATTAATGTTTGCATATTTAAAAAAGCAAAAGAGAACATAAACCCTCAACTCTTCCGTTATGGTTACGCCCACATGGAATAGAAAAGTATCATCGAGATAAAATGGACTTAGAGTGAAATCAGTGCATCCAGCTTCTCTTCCAAAACCGATTGCGGTAATGCGCCGGATATTCTTTCCTTGATTTCGCCGTCTTTGATAAAGAACAAAGTAGGAATGCTCATTACTTTATTTGCTATAGCAAGCTTGCGCTGTTCGTCGATGTTTATTTTGCAGATCTTCGCCTTGCCCGCATACTTTCCGGCCATGTCTTCGATGATTGGGCCGACCATTTTGCATGGACCGCACCAGTCCGCATAAAAGTCGATCAGGACAGGAATATCCGATCCTAAAGCTTCACTTTCATAGTTCTCGTCCGTTAAATAAATAATATCCTTCATAAACTACCTCCTATAATATTGATCTTCATTCGTGATAGATACCCATTATTTTGTCATTATAACCTGGGCTCTGCCGGTTGGATTATTTTTACGATTGAAACGGTATAAATCGGGTGGTATTTCTTTCTGTAAATAACGTTGACTACGATTGACGCAAACAGCAACACGAATGCCAGCACAACCGAGACCACTCCTCCGCTTTCCCCAGGGAAGAGGATACTGCCAAGAAAAAGCCCTCCGAAGAATGCCGCGGCAGGCAGCAGATAAACGACGAAGAACTCTGCAGCGGAGAACTTTTTATGTACATTTACATCGACCATTTCACCTTTCTTCGCCCGGGCAGGGTTTGCCGCCGTAAAAATAGAACCGGGATGCATGTGCTTATTGCAGGAACCGCAGCCATAGCATTTTTTATGTTTATACAGCATAATCTTTGCGGTATCCTTATCAATAACTTCCAATACATCTGCTGATTTTCGCATATACGCACCTCTATTGATTGCCTTATTTAGCTTTATCCCAATTAAAATAATTATACCACCAGTGAGTTCCAATAAACAATGTTTTTTACAGCAGCATTCTGTCGTTGTCTATTTCAAACTGTGCAACCAGTTTGTCAACGGTCATGTTTTTTCTTTCCTCACCCGTCAGATCCATAACGATCCGTCCGTCCTTCATCAGAATGGTACGGTTGCCGTGATCCAGGGCAGCTTTCATGTTGTGAGTGATCATCAGGGTGCAAAGTCCGGAAGACCCGGAAAACTCATCGGTAAGGGCAAGCACCTTCTTTGCCGCACTCGGGTCAAGCGCCGCCGTATGCTCATCCAGAAGCAGCAACTTCGGATCAGAGATAACCGCCATGAAAAGGGTCAGCGCCTGTCGCTGCCCGCCTGACAGCAGCTTGGATTTTTGTTTCATTCTGTTTTCCAGTCCCATATCCAGCAGCGCCAGTTTCTCCCGGAAGTATTCCCGTTCTTTCCTGCTCAATCCCGGCTGCAAACCGATGCTCTTATTTTTGCTGCTTGCGATGGCGAGATTTTCTTCAATGGTCATGTCAAATGCAGTACCCTTCAACGGATCCTGAAAAACGCGGCCGATATACTTGGAGCGCTTGTACTCCTGCAATTTTGTCATATCCCGGTCATCCAGAACGATCGTTCCGCCTTCGATTCCATATACACCGGATATGCAGTTCATCAAGGTCGATTTACCCGCCCCGTTGCTGCCGATGATGGTGATGAATTCGCCTTTTTCCACCGACAGAGTCAAATCGTCGATGGCCAGTTTTTCATTGATGCTTCCTTTCCCAAAGGTCTTGCTGATCTTCTCTAACTTAAGCATTTTTCGCACCGCCCTTCTTAGTAAAAGCCGGTTTTCTTATCAACGCGGCAATCGAGAATTTCTCTCCCATCATTCCCGTGGACAATGCGATGGTTACGATCACTGCCGATACCAGCTTCAAATCGGTGGACGGCATTCCGAGGTTGAAGGCAAACGCAATCACTGTGCGATAGAGTATGGCTCCCAGAGAAACGGCAATCAACCTTCTCAGCAAAGATTTGGTGCCGAAGACTGCTTCGCCGATGATAACGGAAGCAAGACCGATGACCACCATGCCGACTCCCATGCCTGCATCTGCTACCGATTGATATTGCGCCAGAAGTCCACCGGCCAAACCGACCATACCGTTGGAAAGCGCCAGTCCGATCACTCTCATGGTGCTGCTGTTGATGCCGGAAGCCCGCACCATTTCGTCATTGTCTCCCGTAGCCCTGAGGGCAAAGCCGAGTCGTGTTCTGAGGAAATAATAAAATGCTGCAGTGACCAGGGTCAGCATGATCGTTCCAAGGATCAGGGAGCTGTACTCCGAGGGTACGAGCTCCTGAAAGCTTTTATAAACGGTATCGCTTTTTATGATCGCAACGTTGGATTTCCCGCCCATGATCCTGAGATTAACAGAATATAATCCCAGCATGACAAGGATACCTGCCAGCAGCGGCTGGATGCCCAGCTTCGTGTTTAATAAGGCGGTAACCGTTCCAGCAGCGCAGCCCACGATAAAAGCGGCAAGCAAAGCCAGGTACGGATTGCCCCCTGCGCTGCAAACCATAACAGAGGCTGCCATCCCGGTAACGATGCTGCCGTCTACTGTAAGATCAGGAGTGTTCAGTGTCCGAAAGGACAAGAACACTCCCAATGCCATGATTGCATAAATCAAACCTAATTCGATTGAGCCAAGAATTGCATCGATTGTCATAATATTTTCTCCAAGTGTTAAAAGAGTTTGCTGATTATTCTTCTCCCAGAACTGTTGCCTTGTCAAGCACGGATTGAGGGAAGGTCACACCGATCTCATCGGCTGTATTCTGATTGATGTAGATGTCCATGTCTTTCATGGTCATAACAGGAATCGTTCCCGGATCGGTTCCGTTCAATACCTGTGCTGCCATCTTGCCGGTTTCCTGTCCCAGGATCGTGTAGTTGATTCCATAGGTTGCAAGTCCGCCTTCATTTACCATGGAGTCTGCACCCACATAGAACGGGATCCTCGCTTCATTCAGAGTTTTTGATACGATCGGCATGGTGGAGGCAACCGTGTTATCAATCGGTGAGAAGACCGCGTCAGCCTTTCCTGCAAGGAAGGTGGCAGACTGTTGGACTTCGCTGGAATTCGTAACGGGAGCTTCTATAACGGTCAATCCGTTGGCTGCCGCATATTCCTTCAGATCGTCAATAACAGAAACGGAATTCACTTCGCTGGAATTGTATAATGCTCCAATGGTCTTGATGTCCGGTGTGATCTCTCTTGCCAGATCCATGATCATCTGGGCTGAAACCGCATCCGAGGTCCCGGTGATATTTCCTCCCGGAGCGTCAAGAGTGTCAACCAGTTCTGCTGCAAGCGGATCGGTTACTGCAGAAAATATAATCGGAATTTCTGTTGTTTCGCCAAGCGCCGCCTGGGCAGATGGTGTTGCGATGGCAATGATCAAATCATAATTGTTGGAGGCAAACTTTTGACAAATTGTCTTTAAGTTTGATTGTTCGTTCTGCGCATTCTGGTAATCAACGGTGATGGTTTCTCCATCAACAAAGCCTTCCTCAGCCAGCTGTGTCAAAATTGATTCGCGGATGGTATCCAGGGATGGATGTTCCACGATCTGAACAATACCTACTTTCGGCAATTCCTTTGCGGTATCTGCGCTGTCTCCGCCGCATCCGGTGAGCAGTCCGGCCATCAGCATCACTGCAACCAATAAACCTGTTAAATTCTTTCTCATCTTCGTTTTCATTTTCTTAATCTCCTTTTCTTAACATTCTGTCCAGCGCTTAAGCGCTGTTGACAGAATTTAGGCTAGAAAATCACAACGTTCCGTTCCGGAACTCCATCGCAAGCCTTGCTTGCGATGCTGTCCGTTTTGCCATTACAGCTGAAGCTGTGGCAAAACGGCAAATCTTTAAGTTGTAGATTTTCATCGTCTTTGCTCACGAAATGTTGCCATTTCGATTAACGAAAAGGGTTCTCTGCATCAGAGTCCGCTGTATAAAAAAAAACACCTATCCTTCGTTCAAGGACAAGTGTTAACCTGCGGTACCACCTTGTTTGATATACAAAAGTATATCCTCTTGCAGAGTGCCATCACACCCTTAGCCCTATAACGCTGGCTTAGCGTCTCAGCTACTAAAAATACATTCTTTCGCTTCGCCCTCGGAGGCCCACTTGCTGCAACTGCATCTATCCGGCTTACACCACCCCGGATTCGCTGAGAGATCGTTTTACAGTTTAATTCCCTCGTCATCGGTTTAAAGTCATAATAGCATCGCCGCTTTAAGTTGTCAACTGATTTTTCTTTATAACCGTTCATTTACACTGCATTCAACTCTACTTAAATAGGTTCAGATTGTCGCAGCCCAAATCATTATACGGAATAGAAACACTCAATCCATAGGTTTGGTTTCCCTTCTCCGGGTGAACGATTGGGATGATTACCGCATCGGTCGATAGATTGAAGCCGCTGATTTGGTTCAGGATATCCTCAAACTGACGGTCGCTGTATTTCCCGTCCAGAGCTTCTTCATTGGTACCGTCATAGTCTTTGACCGCTTTCTTGATCGCCCGAATTACAACGGACTTATACTCATAGCCCTCTATGAATATATCCTGCAGTCTCAGTTCCTTCCGTGTCTCACCATCATAACAATGAAAATCCAATACTTGCTCATAATAATCGGAAAGAAATACATTGGAATAGCTTGTGACATTAATATATTTTCCGACGCGATCACCATAGACCATGACCTCGTAGGCTCCTGCCCCGCTTTTTTTGATCTCGGCTTCTGACATCGCATTGTAGAGCTCTTTTATTTTCCTTACCTTTGCCTGATCCAACTCTCTCATTTTATCGAGCTTGTTCCTGATTTTTTCCGGAAGCTCGGAGGAGTAACTCCATGATTGATAGATATTTAAATAGCCATCCTGATAATAATCATTGCCCGCAATATCGCTTTCGACGTTCTTCATGACAAATGCCTTGACCAAAGGCTCCACGGAGGTGAATATATTTTTCTTGTCGTCGTAAAAACGCTGCATAACCGCAAGATTGTTCCCGAGATCCGAGAAATAAAAGGGTGGACTTATCGCCATGCTGCCGGTATCAAATTGAGGCGTTCGATAATCAAAAACGAGCGCGATTCCATAAGGATAGACTGCAAATTTCTGATCCTCTGAAAGGCCTTTGAAGGATTCCACCTGCTTCAGTTCGCCGTACATGCCAACGAAATACCCTTCCTCATCCGCATAGCTTTTGGATAAATATTTACTCATTTGATCGTTAATGAGCTCCATGTGATCGACATTATCGCAAAACAAGTCCTTCAGCTTGATTTCTTCCCCTGTATTCAGATCAAAATTCAATGTTTCCATTTCCGAAAAGAATTTGCTTCCATCATTATACGTTGAATCTTTTTCGAATTCCTTGAAATTGGGATCCTGATAGCTGACATGCTTGCTGAATATGATTGAAAGAATGTGATTGAAATTCCCTGTAACATTTGCATAGATTGATTCATTTTGCAGGATCGATCCTTCCGAAATTTTCGTTTTGATCCCTCGGTATGGCGGAATATCCTGCACACGAAGCTCATCATAAACAGCCTTGATCCTGTCATTGATGGTTTTTTCAACCTTCTTGTCCTTTAACCCCAAAATCTTAATATAGGTATAACCAAACTCATTGCCGACACCCTCCTTGATTTCTTCATAAGTCAGTGCATTGCTGATCGAATAATCGATCTCGGCAGGTGCATTGATCTCAGATCCATCGAGCTCAGATCCATCGATCTCAGATCCGCTCGACTGTTGATCGCTGCATCCTGTAAACATCAGTCCGGCTAAACAGATTATTAGTGCAAGGGCAACGGCTTTCTTTGCTTTCCCCGCCAAAAGGCTGTTAGTTCGCAAGCTTGACATAGCCCGCCTCCTCAGCAACCTGCTGACCCTGCTCGCTTAAAATCCACTCTAATAGCTTTCTTGCATTGCTGTCCGACCGTTCATCGGAGCGCATAACGGCGTAATAGGCGGTTTGGATCGGATAGGAACCATCACTGATGGTATCCTTATCCGGATAGACTCCATCTACCGCCATAAGCTTCACTTTATCATTCTTCCACATATCGGTCACGTAATAGAAATAGGAGTACCCGATGGCGTCCTCTTCATTGGTATAAACCGCCACCGCGTCGACCAGTGCTCCCATTTCCGCTATGATCTTCTCTGTCGGAGCATCCATGATTTCGTCCGGCCCGATGACAAGATCCAGCATCCCCGTCTGGCTTCCCGAGTTTGGCTGCCTCTGATATGCGATGATTCTCTTGTCCTCACCGCCGGCATCCTTCCAATTCGTTATCTTTCCGGAATAAATGTCCTTAATCTGCCGGAAGGAAAGATCTTTGACCGGATTGTCCTTGCTGGTTAGGAATACAAAGCCCTCGCTGACGATCGGCACCACTTCCAGCTCAATGCCGCTCTGCTCCGCATAGGTAAGCTCCTCCTCGGATGGCGAGGTCACAAAGATAATGTCTGCTCTCTTGTCGATGAGATTCACATAGGCGTTATGTGTTGTATTATGTACGATATACTGTCGGACTTCCTCGACGCTCATTCCCGTCACCGCTGCACCAAAAGCTTCGGAAAGCGGAATCGTTGCCGTGGATCCGTCAACCTTGGGGTAATCCTCCAAAGTCAGATTAATATTTACATCCCCCGACGCCTGATTACTGCAACCTGCAAGCATACTACTGATGAGCAAAACCGATAAAAACAGAAAACTCTTCTTTCTCTTTTTCACTTCTCTATCCCCCCTTTGTAGCTCACCCTAAGCTACATCCATTTCGTGTCCCCTGATAGATTGTCATACCCCGGATGGTTGTCAAAGCGAACGATTCCGACCTGGCATTTTCCTTCAACGGCTTCCGTGACTTTCGCATGGCCAAGGGTTCCAAAGCCGCCGCACAACTCGATCATGATAACGCCTTCCTCGGCAAGCTTTTTCGCTTCTTCACAGGCCATGGCGTAATTTGCGACACCGACCATGATCATAAGACCCTGACCCAGATCCATTTCCATTCTTCTGGCCTCCGTGATGCTGGCGCTGACAAACATAAATACTACTTTTCTTTTCATTTCTTTTCCTCTTTCCTACTCCGTCGAGTATGATATTTTCCAAATAATTCCGTTTTAATTAAGACGTTTTTCTTATTATTTAAGTTCCCTATTTTAGGCTTTTCTTTTCAGCGAAATGAAAACTCCCACTGCACAGACGCAGGTAAACACAATAAAGGAGAGGTGCATCGTTTCTACCAACAGCTTTGGTTCCGCCTCTCCAAGAGTGACATTTCCCATCTGACTTGCAAAGATAAAGGTTACGACAGCCATGCTGGAGCTGTGACCTATGGAACGCATGGTTGCCAATATTGAGGAGGCAACGCCGTAATCCTTTTTCTCGACACATGCCATAACTGCGTTGGTGTTGGGCGACGAAAAAAAGGCAAATCCGATTCCCACCACGACCAAATTAGCAATGATCAGCGGAAACGGATAGTTCTCTGAGATAAAGATGAATGAGAATAAGCCCAGGGCACAGAGTCCCATTCCAAAAGACGCCAGCTTGAACGGCGATATCCTGTCCGAAAGTCTTCCGGCATACGGCGACAATATTGCCATCATCAAAGGCTGACTGATCAGAACCAAGCCTGATATCTGGGAGCTGAAACCCATAACCAACTGCAGATAGATGGACAAGAGATAGCCCAGAGCAAAGGTCGCTCCATAATTCATCAGCGCCGCGAGGTTGGAAAAGGAATATCCGATGTTATGTGCAAAGAGCCGGACTTCTACGATCGGATATTTCGTTCTAAGTTCATGCAGAATAAAGAGCACGAAGAGGATAATGCCTGCTATAATTAAATATTTTGCGTATGACAGTGAAGAGACCGTCGATAAACCGAACATGATTAGGGTGAGCATCAAAACATACAGGATGTTTCCCAGGAAATCCATACCCTGTCCATGTTTCTCCACCTTGTTTTCAGGCAGCTTTTTCGCTGCGATTACAAACACAGCGGCGCTGATCACAAAGGTCAGCACAAAGATGGAACGCCAGCCCAGATAATGGTTCAAGGCTCCTCCGACCACCGGACCTGCAGATAAACCGATGTATGTGGATGCGATGGAATAACCCAGCACCTTTCCTCTCTTTTCGGGGGAGAAGGCGCTGATCAGCACTGCCATATTGGTACTGAATATCATTGCAGCTCCAATACCTTGAACGACACGTAGCAGCAGCAGCAATGCCATGGATTGAGCAAAGGCGGCGCCCCCAGAGCATAGTGCAAAAATCAGGATTCCGATTACCAGTATCCTTTTTCTCCCTGTCAAATCCGCCAGCCTGCCGAAAGGCACCGATAAAACGGCTGCAGCCAATATATAACCTGTAATGATCCAACCGACCGCTGTGGCGCTGGCATGAAATTCACTTCCCATGGAAGGAATGGACAGATTCAATGCGCTTCCGGTAAAGGTTGTGATAAAGGCTGTGATAACGACCACCATAATGGTCGAAAGTTGGATGCTTCTTTCATTTTTTTTTTGATTTAATGTTTTCATTTCATTTGTTGCTGTATTTGCTGTGATTTCTTTGTCCATTTTACGTATCCTTTTCTGAATTCTTGCTTTAAATAGTATATGACCTTTTCAAGGAATAAATCAAGTAAAAGAAAATGATCTTGTGAAAGAATCATTCAGGCAAAAAAAAAGGCGGTTTCATACGAAACCGCCGAGTAGAAAAGGATTTATTAGAATATGCGGATCTCCGCAGCTTCCGCCTGAGGCGGATAGATCATGATCATCGGTCCGTCCTTGAAGAAAACCTCAACCGATGTCCCTTCCTTTAAATCAACTGCTTTCAATTCCACATTGGTGTTTCCCTGGTAGGTCTTCGTATCTGCTCCGATCAGAACCGTTGCTTGATCATACATCGCTTCCGTTGAAGCTTTCCCTTCCACAAAGACACTCTCTATACTCTTTGCGCTTGTCAGGTTGACCTTGGTGATTTCTCCCTTTACGGCGAGGTTGTTAATGGAATCTACAAGCCATGTTCCGTCCATATTCTTCACCGTAATATACTGAGTAGTGACCGATGTTGAATTTGTCGAATCGGTCCATGTAAATTTTACGGAATAACGATATGTGCTCGCATCCATCATTCCGAGCTCTTTTACTTCAAAGCTCTTGACCCACGGACTGGAAGTGCCGGTAGACCAATTCATCGCCACAAAATCCTCATAGGATACTTTTTTCAGATCCGGCGTCATAACCGCATACTGCCATGCGCCGTTTCTCATCTGCACCCCTTCTGCCCATGAGTTGACCGCTTCAAGGCTTGTTTTCGGAGCAAGCGCCCGTTCTAAATTTGCGATCTGAATGCTCTGATCGTTACCGGTTATATTGACCTGATTGCTGTCTTTATCCCAGGTAACCGTTGCTCCCATGGCTTCCGCAAGGGCTCTAACCGGAGCCAGGATCCTCCCGTTCAAATTGAGCGGATTGGCATCCATCTTGATTTCCTGGCCATTATAAAACATCTTAACCGCAGACGCACCCGCAAAGGCTGCTGTCGATAAGCTCACGATCAGAACTCCGGCTAATAAGACTGTAAAAAGTTTTCTCTTCATCTTCTAAATACCTCCTTGAATTTCAATTCTGTTTTTTAGACGACTTGCATCAGAAAATGTTCCGCAGTCTCAAGGTTTATAAAATTTTTATTTGTGCTCGTGGTAGTGTACATGAAGCAGATCATGTTCTCTGCCCTTCAGAATACCTTCATACAGATTCGGTATGATGGGATTTTCGTCAGCGTGACGCAGTTGGGTCTGCTTGTCGGACGCATAGATCGTGTCTGCACGTAGT
>CAZTEH010000077.1:0-19476 GCA_964612345.1 uncultured Oscillospiraceae bacterium
CCACTCCGGGGCACGTTGACTGTACCTTTGAAGTGTCCAGAAGCCTTGCAGCCTGTGAAGGAGCGGTGCTCATCGTCGATGCGACGCAGGGAGTTGAAGCACAGACCCTGGCCAATGTCTATCTGGCACTGGATGAAAATCTCGAAATTTTACCGGTGATCAATAAAATCGATCTTGCCAGTGCGAGACCGGATGAAGCCAAGCTGGAAATTGAAGACATCATCGGCATCGATGCCCATGATGCTCCTTTGATTTCCGCAAAGGAAGGGATTGGTATTGAGGAGGTTCTGGAAGCGATCGTAGAAAAGATTCCGGCTCCGAAAGGGAATGTTGAGGGAAAGTTAAAGGGTTTGATCTTTGATTCCTATTATGATAACTACAGGGGCGTTGTAATCTATACACGAATTTTCGATGGATCCGTTAAAAAGGGTGATGTGATCCGACTGATGAATACAAAGAAAAAATATGAGGTGACCGAGGTCGGGGTTTATTCACCGGGGCCGGTTGTGGTGAGTGAATTAACGGCAGGTGATGTAGGATATATCAGTGCAAGCATTAAACAAGTGGCCGATGCCAGGGTTGGCGATACGATCACTTTAGATAATGATCCAACAGCGGAAGCATTACCGGGATATAAAAAGGTTCAGCCAATGGTCTATTGCGGCATTTATCCGGCTGAGGGTGAGAAATATGAAAATGTTAAGGATGCGCTGGAAAAGCTGCAGGTCAATGATGCGGCGTTCCATTTTGAACCGGAAACTTCAACCGCTCTGGGGTTTGGCTTCCGTTGCGGCTTCCTGGGACTGCTGCATATGGAAATTATCGTGGAACGTTTGGAAAGGGAATTCGACCTTAGTATCATTACTACTTCGCCAAGTGTTATTTATAAAGTGGTTATGAATGACGGAACCGTTGAAATGATACAGAATCCGTCGAACCTGCCATCCTTAATGGAAATCCAGCATATCGAGGAACCCATCGTAAAAGCGGATATCATGATTCCCAAAGAATATGTGGGAAGTATCATGGAAATCTGTCAGGAGCGAAGAGGAAAGATGCTCCATATGGAGTACATTACGGAAACCCGTGTCCTGCTTCATTATGAAATGCCGCTCAATGAAGTAATCTATGACTTTTTTGATGCTTTGAAATCGAAAACCAGAGGTTACGGTTCGCTTGATTATGAGTTTATACGCTATGAAAAATCAAATGTTGTAAAGATGGATATCCTGCTGAATAAAGAATTAGTGGATGCTTTTTCCATGATCGTTCATGAATCAAAGGCATATTATCGAGGTCGTTTTGTCTGTGAAAAGCTGAAGGAATTCATTCCTCCGCATCAGTTTGAAGTGCCGATTCAGGCTTCCATTGGTCAGAAGGTAATTGCAAGAGAGACGGTGAAAGCTTATCGTAAGGACGTTCTGGCAAAATGCTACGGCGGAGATATCTCCCGAAAGAGAAAGCTTCTGGAAAAGCAGAAGGAAGGAAAGAAAAGAATGAGGCAGTTCGGTACTGTTGAGGTGCCTCAGGAAGCATTCACAGCGGTGCTCAAATATGATGACAATAAATAATACAGAAACAGCCCCAAGGAAAGCCTTGGGGTTATATCTTCATATTCCGTTTTGCATCCGGAAATGCAATTATTGTGATTTTCTCTCCTTCGGAGGGACATCGGAAGAAGAGCAGAAGGGTTATTCCCGGTCATTGCTTCGCGAAATCAAGCATTACAGTGGGATTTACAGTAATAAATATTATGTCGACTCAATTTTCGTCGGCGGCGGAACGCCTTCCCTGGTGGAAGAACGCTTGATCCATGAATTGATGGCTGCTGTCCGAAAAAGCTTTGTTGTCGACAAGAATGCTGAAATTTCAATTGAATCCAACCCCAAAACACTGACGAAAAACAAACTGGATACCTATCTCGATGCAGGCATCAATCGTCTCAGTATAGGCGCCCAGTCTTTTGATGACGCGCTGTTAAGTTCCATGGGCAGAGTCCATTCTGCAGCGGATTTTCTGGCTAATTATACACTTGCCAGAGAGTGCGGCTTCCGAAATATCAATATTGATCTGATGTTTGCGATCCCGGGTCAAACGATGCCAATATGGATGGATACCCTTGAACGCGCCATCGGATTGGAGCCGGAGCACATTTCCTTTTACAGCCTTCAGCTTGAAGAAGGAACGCCTTTCTTCTCCATGTTTCAGGAGGGAAAGCTAAAAGAAACCAAAGAAGAATTGGACCGTAAGATGTATCACGATGCATTAAAGAGATTGGAAAGCTGCGGGTACCGGCATTATGAAATATCAAATGCAGCAAAAGACGGGTATCAATGCAGGCACAATTTAAAATACTGGTCCATGGATGATTACCTCGGTCTTGGGCTCGGCGCTCATTCCTTTATGGATGGGGTGAGGTTCAGCCAAATAGAAAAAGTACCTGCTTATACAGAAGCAGCGTTAAGAAATAAAAAAGGAAGCTCCTTTGCAGCATGGGAACATAGAAATACAAGACAGGAAGATATTTCGGAATATATTTTTACGGGAATGAGAAAACTGGAAGGCATAAGTTTAATCGATTTCGAAACTAGGTTTGAACAGTCCATAGAAGATGCCTTTTCCGCAAATTGGCACAGGCTGCAGAAATATATTGATGATGGGTATATCATAAAGTCTGCTGAAAATATGCGTTTTACAATAAAGGGGATCGATATCTCCAATACAATTTTATCCGAGTTCGTTTAACTTTTCTGCTGCTTTATTCAGCACCATAATGCTTTCTGATTTTACAGTGGTATTGGCATAAATCCCTTTTCCTGAGTATTCAATAGCCTTTTGGGAAAGGCGGGCGGCTTCCTGATAATCCTCCGAGAGAAGAGCTTGTTTTGAAAGATCGAGATAGGCGTAAGAAAAGATTGCAGAAAATTCGTCAGAGAGTTGTTGAGGGTATTCTTTTTCCAATCCGATTACTTTTTTATAATTCCCTGCTAATAAAAAGCGCTTGGCATCCTTCAGTATAAGAAGGGTATCATCTCTTTGATCCGGCAGGAGCTCGAATAAGGGCACATCAAGAACATGAGAAAGATACTCCAGGGTTTTAATGGATGGGGTAGCGGTACCGCTTTCTATTTGGCTCAGCATGTTTCTGGTAATAAAATCCCCAACCACTTCACTTTGCGTCATCTTCTTTGCAATTCTTGCTTCTTTAATTTTTTTTCCTAATTCAATCGAATTCATCGTAACACCCAATTCAGTAAATATAATTTACTAGGATTGTATCAAATAAAATACATTTAAGCAACCATTTTTAAGAGAAGTTAAAAAGAATCATTGACACAATTCCAGCATATGTATATACTTAAGGTAAATGACATTTACTATTTTTTTAACTACGTTTCAGCATGTATTTATGATATAATATTTAAATGGGCATCTTTGACATACTCAGGTTATTTTATCATTAATTACAGCATCTATTAGCAGTAGAAATCTACAAATTAAAATTTGTGATTTCTTTGCATAAGTTCGCCAGCAATTTGTTACACAAATTGGGCGAGCTAAGAAAAGAGGGATAAGGAGGGATTACATGATAGATTGGTGGAACGGGATGGATATGGCCTTAAAAATTCTCTACTGTGTTGCGATACCAGCAACCTTGATATTGGTTATTCAGACCATTCTTTCGCTGCTGGGGGGGTTTGAAGGCGGCGCAGGAGTTGACTTCAGCGACACATCCGGAATTGATTTTGATGGGGGTTCTGATATAGGTGAAATGTCGGACGCTGCCGACATGGGCGGCACACATAACTTCGGCGATGGAGGGAATCCGGCAGACTTTTCCATAATGAGCATGCTTACCCTTCAGGGAATTGTAACGTTTCTTACCGTAATGGGATGGACTTCCATTGTGGCAATTGGCACCGGTACACCGGTGTTTCTGAGTATTCTGGTCGGCGTTGCACTTGGTTTTGCCGCAATGTATGCCGCGGCCAAAATACTACATGCTTCCAGTAAGCTGACAGAAAACGGAACCTTAAATTTAAGCAATGCCATTGGAGAAACGGGAAGGGTGTATATTCCGATTCCTGCTTCAGGGACTGGAAAAATCACAATGAATGTGCAGGGGAGATACATAGAAGCAGCAGCAATATCCCTTGAAGATAAAACACTTCCAACCGGTTTAATGGTTCGGGTAATCGATGTCAGAAATGATGTCCTCGTAGTAGAGGAAGATCAATAAGGTATAAGTAGAAAGGGAGAAAAAAATATGGGAATTCAAGTTTTAGTTGGGATTTGTATCATTGCAGTTGTACTGCTGACCACAATTATCGTTATCTTATCTCGTTACAGGAAATGTCCGTCGGACAAAGTGCTGGTTATATATGGTAAGGTCGGCTCAGATAAAAACGGGATTACAAAAAGTGCAAAATGTATCCATGGAGGAGCGGCTTTTATTATACCGGTCTTGCAGGCGTATCAATACATGGATCTGACACCGATTTCAATCAGTGTGGATTTAAAACAGGCACTTTCAAAACAAAACATCCGTATTGATGTACCTTCAAGATTTACTGTCTGTATTTCAACAGAACCAGGGGTTATGCAAAATGCGGCGGAACGACTGCTGGGACTGCAATTTAATGAAATACAGGAGCTTGCCAAGGACATCATATTTGGACAGCTTCGTCTTGTCATTGCAACGATGGATATTGAAGAAATCAACACGGACAGAGACAAATTCTTACTGGCTGTGTCAAATAACGTTGAAATCGAGCTGAAGAAAATAGGTCTTAAGCTGATCAACGTCAATGTAACGGACATTAATGATGAATCAGGATATATTGAAGCGCTTGGTAAAGAGGCAGCTGCAAAAGCCATCAACGATGCCAAGAAGAGCGTGGCAGAGAAGTTGAGAGATGGTGAAATCGGTCAGGCCAACGCTCATAGGGATCAGCGTATCCAGGTCGCTGCAGCAGACGCAACGGCTATCGACGGTGAGAACACAGCGAAAATCGAAGTTGCCCAGTCGGAGGCAAGACGTAGGGAAAAAGAAGCGGAAGCACTGAAGACGGCTACCGCTGCAGAAGCAGTTCAGGCGGCAAAGGCAATGCAGGAAGCATATATTGCACAGCAGGAGGCAGAACAAACCCGTGCCCAACTGGAAAAGGCAACCCAGACAGCGGATATAATCGTGACCGCTCAGATCATGAAGGAGCAGGCTGAAATCGCAGCGGAAGCAGAGGCAGAGGTAATGAGACGCAAGGCGCGGGGTGAAGCGGACGCCATCTTTGCTAAATTGGATGCAGAAGCGAGAGGCTCCAGGGAGATCCTGGCAAAGCAGGCAGAAGGTATGAAGCTGCTGGTCGAAGCCGCAGGACAAAATGCAGATGCAGCCGTGAAGCTGATCATTGCGGATAAATTAGAAGAACTTACCAGAATTCAGGTAGAAGCAATTAAGAATATAAAAATTGACAAGATTACAGTCTGGGACAGTAACGGCACAAATGATCAGGGGAAAACAGCAACAGCCAACTTTCTTTCAGGTATGCTGAAATCAATCCCTCCAATGAATGAACTGTTTCAGCAGGCCGGTATGGAGCTTCCTTCCTTTTTAGGAAAGGAAATTGAAGTCTCCATTCCGGAAGAAAAGATCGTGAAAGATCAGCCTGCAGTAGTACATAAGGAAGAGAAAATCGAACAACCAGCAGAAGCACGGGAAGAAGAAAAAATTGACCATCCAACACGTCCTGGAAAAAAATTAAAAAAATAACGGAAGGGAATTCACGCTATGGAGAAATATATCATGGCGCTGGATCAGGGAACAACCAGTTCGCGCTGTATCCTGTACAATAAAAAGGGTGAAATGGTCAGTGTCGCACAAAAGGAATTCACGCAGATTTATCCGAAACCGGGCTGGGTCGAGCATGATGCGATGGAAATCTGGTCGACCCAGATCGGAGTAGCCCAGGAGGCAATGTATAAGATCAATGCCGGCTGCCAAAATATTGAGGCCATCGGCATAACCAATCAGAGAGAAACCACTGTTATCTGGGATAAGAAAACTGGAGTGCCGATCTGCAATGCCATCGCATGGCAGTGCAGACGGACTGCGGAATACTGCGATTCATTGAAAGCAAAGGGTTTGTCTGAGAAATACCGCCGGAAAACGGGACTGCCCATCGACGCTTACTTTTCTGCGACGAAAATCCACTGGATTCTGGAGCATGTGAAGGGAGCAAGGGAACGTGCGGAAGCGGGAGAGCTCCTGTTCGGAACGATTGAAACCTGGCTGATCTGGAAGCTGACCATGGGAAAGGTGCATATCACGGATTATTCCAATGCTTCCCGCACGATGCTGTTTAATATCAATAAGCTGGAATGGGATCAGGAAATCCTGGATGAGATTGATGTTCCACGCTGCATGCTGCCGGAACCGAAACCTTCCAGTCAGATTTACGGCATGACGGACAGTACCATTTTCGGCGGGGGAATCCCCATTGCCGGAGCGGCAGGAGATCAGCAGGCAGCTCTGTTCGGACAGACCTGCTTTACTGAGGGAGAAGCGAAAAATACTTATGGTACAGGTTGTTTTCTGCTTATGAATACCGGAGAGAAACCGGTATTTTCCCATAATGGATTGATCACCACCATTGCCTGGGGAATGAACGGGAGCATCAACTATGCCCTGGAGGGGTCGGTCTTTGTTGCAGGTGCTGCGATCCAATGGCTGAGAGATGAAATGAAGCTGATTGACAATGCCGCCGATTCCGAGTGGATGGCGGAAAAAGTTAAGGATACGAACGGCGTTTATCTTGTGCCTGCCTTTGTAGGATTGGGAGCACCTTACTGGGATCCTTATGCAAGGGGAACCATTGTTGGTCTCACCAGAGGAGCGAATAAATTCCATGTCATCCGAGCAACATTGGAAGCTTTGGCGTACCAGGCCAACGATGTTTTAAAGGCCATGGAAGAGGATTCTGAAATCAAGCTGACCTCCTTAAAGGTGGACGGCGGAGCCTGTGCAAACAACTTTTTGATGCAATTTCAGGCCGATATCATCAATGTGCCGGTAAAGAGACCGGTAACAATCGAAACGACCGCATTGGGAACTGCATATCTTGCAGGACTTGCTACTGGATATTGGAAGAGCAAGGAAGATGTATTGGAAAATTGGCAGATTTCACGGACCTTTGAGCCGGATATGGAATCGGATCTCCGTGAGGAATTACTGGCCGGGTGGAAAAAGGCCGTTCAGACTTCCTTAGGCTGGACAAAATAGTATGAATTTGAAAGGGTAATGGCTTAGAAACGTGGCAGAAAATTCAAGTACAAATACTTATTTAAAAATGAATAATACCGAAATACAGGATATCGATAAAATCGGAAAAAAGGAAAGAGACTATCTTTTTGATAATATTAAAGCAATATTGATCTTTTCTGTTGTTCTCGCCCATTATTTCAGAATGAGCGATACTTTCGCGTTGGCTACATTCGGTGGGGTTGTCTACGTCGTTTCTTTTTCCTATATCATGCAGGGTTTTCTGTTTGTATCAGGATATTTCTCAAGAAATTTGGATAAATGCAGAACAACTGCGTTTCAGACCTTCCTGTTTCCTTATATTATATTAATGCCGATCATGTTCAGCATCCGATATCTCGTTTTCGGGAGAGCACATCTCGATTTTACCCTGCCCACCATGGCGCTTTGGTATCTGCTGACATTATTCTATTACCGATTCTTATTAAAATACATGATAAGAATAAAAAAAATACTGCCCATCAGCATAATAATATCACTGGCGGCAGGCTTTATTCCATTTCTGGATTCCACGCTTTCTCTGGGAAGAACCTTCAGCTTTCTCCCTTTCTTCCTGCTGGGTTATTATTTTAAGGAGGAGTGGATCGAAAAGCTTCGGAATATCCCAAAAGCGGTGGGCTTTTTTGTTTTGGTGGTACTTCTGGGCATTTCCGTATTCATCGCATATGAAAACCTTGTTCCTTTGTCGGCTCTTTATATGAAAGCGTCATACACCTCCGCAGGATTGACCCATCTTGAAGGTATTGCTGTAAGGATAGCCATACTGCTTATTTCTTCCGCATGGATCTTTGTGTTTATCAATCTTGCGCCAAGGCGCAGGACCTTTCTGGTCAACATCGGTCAGAAAACGATGACGATCTATGTGCTTCATATCATTGTTCGATACATAATCAAATACTTCAGTGATTTCATCAGACAGGATAGCTTGTCCTATTTTATTTTAACTGCAGCAGCAGTCCTGTCGGTATGGCTGTTCTCAAGACCGCTTGCGGTGAAAACCTATCAGTTTTTTATAGACAAGCTGTATCGCAGGATCATTACTAAGTTTCCAGTTTTAATTCGGCGAATTTTATGATCAAGTCAACCGCGCCATCGATGCCTACTGCACCCGAGTTGATGGAAAGGTCGTAGTTATCCGCCCGTCCCCATTTTTCGCCGGAGTAGTAGTTATAATAAGCGGCTCGCTTCTTGTCCGTCTTAATCATAACGTCCTTGGCATCTTTTTCGGCAATGCCGTAGGTATGGATCACTCTGCTCAGTCTGTCTTGTTCGCTGGAATGGATGAAAACAGGAACAGTATGTTCATCATTCCGCAGAATGTAGTCTGCACACCGTCCTACCAGGACACAGGAGCCATTATCGGCCAGCTTCTTGATGATATTCGACTGAATCAAAAATAGCTTGTCATTCATTGGCATTTCATTGAATAGGGAGATCCGATTGCCGTAATAGCTGGTATTGCTGGCAGAAGCCGTCCAAAAGTTACGATAGGCTTTTTCATCCGCATAATCAAATAAATCTTCATCAATGCCGCTTTCTTTTGCTGCAAGGTGAATCAGGGACTTGTCATAAAACGGAATTCCCAATGTATCAGCGAGCTTTGCTCCGACCTCTCTGCCTCCGCTTCCAAACTGCCTTGCGATGGTAATGATGATTTTGTTTTTCATAACAGAAGCTCCTTTCGGAAAAATGTCTCAGATTAAGTTATAGTAAAAGTTTACCCTTATGTTTAAAATTATAACATATAAGGTAAATATAATAATACAATAATGAAAAATTTTGGAGGTTTCCATGACAGATATGAGCCCAGTAGTTTTAGCTTTATTAGGAACCGGAGGCACGTTTTTATTAACTGCTTTGGGTGCTTCCGTGGTATTCTTCTTTCGCAAGGAGATGTCTGCGGATATCCGTCGAATATTTCTTGGCTTCGCTGCCGGGATCATGATTGCCGCATCGGTTTGGTCTTTATTGATTCCGGCAATTGAAATGGCGGAGGCGCAGGGTAAGATTGGCTGGATCCCGGCAGCGGGAGGCTTTATCCTAGGCGGATTATTTTTACTGCTTTTGGATAAGCTTTTGCCGCATCTTCATCTCGACAGCCATCAGCCGGAAGGATTAAGCTCAAGCTGGAAGAGAACCACATTGCTGGTTTTGGCAGTTACACTTCATAATATCCCTGAGGGATTGGCGGTAGGCCTTACCTTTGGTATGGCTGCACAGGGCAATACAACGGTTACCATGGCGTCTGCCGTTGTTTTGGCTGTTGGGATCGGTCTTCAGAATTTTCCGGAAGGAGCAGCTATTTCGCTTCCATTAAGACAGGAAGGCCTGTCCTGTACGAGATCCTTCCTTTACGGAGCTGCATCCGGCATCGTTGAGCCCATCGCAGGAGTGATTGGCGTTCTTCTGGTCGGTTCTATCGTCGGAATCATGCCGTGGCTTTTGGCTATGGCAGCGGGTGCCATGATTTTTGTGGTTGTTGAAGAATTAGTCCCGGAAGCATGCCTGGGAGAACATTCTCATAAAGGTACCGGAGGGGTAATGGTTGGCTTCTTGCTGATGATGATTCTGGATGTTGCTTTAGGTTAAAAATTTTACAATTATTTTATAAAACACTGTTGACAAGATAGACCAACAGTGTTAAATTTAAAATAAGGCTTAGCACTCACCTATCAAGAGTGCTAACAAAACAAATTGCAACTTACTAGATGCCGTTGAAAAGTGGTGATAAAGATGGATTTATCGGAAAGAAAATTAAGAATATTACAAGCAATTGTGGGAGATTTCATCCGTTCCGCTGAACCCATCGGATCGAGAACTCTTTCCAAAAAGCTCGATATGGGAATCAGCCCTGCCACCATCCGCAACGAAATGTCGGATTTGGAAGAAATGGGTTTTTTGACGCATCCTCATACTTCGGCTGGAAGAGTCCCTTCGGATAAGGCGTACCGATTATATGTAAACAACTTGATGAAGAAATATGAACTGCCGGAAGAAGAAAAGCAAATCATAGCGGAAAAGCTTACGAAAAATGTATCTGAACTGGATCGGACCATACAGCATGCAGCAACACTTCTATCGGAGTTAACGAATCTGACTTCCTTTGCGATCACGCCAAGTCAAGAATCCAACCATTTGAGATATGTAAATTTCCTGCCGGTGGATGAGTCGACGGTCGTTTTGATGATTGTAACGGAAAGTGGAAGAGTGACCAATACGGCAATCAAAATGAAAACATCTTATAAAGAAGAAAACCTTTCTTTATTGTCAAAGGTGATGACCTACAATTATAAAGGAAAGACCTTTAGTGATATACTGACACATGATATCATAAGGAATTTTGAGACTGACATCGAGGCGATGAGCCGGTTGGTCGAGACGATAAGACCGAATTTCATCAGCACTTTGGAGAACATGCTCAACGTGGATCTTTTCATGGATGGTGTTACAAATATCTTCTCCATACCGGAATATAATGATATCGAAAAAGCCAAAGTATTTCTTGAAATGATCAATAAAAAGAAGCATTTTACCGATGTATTGGTGAGACGGGATAATGGTGTGATCATAACCATTGGAAATGAAAACCCGGAAGACGTCATGAGAGATTGCAGCCTGATTACGGCAACCTATCATATTGATGGAAAGCTGGTCGGAAAGCTTGGTGTTATAGGACCGACCCGAATGAAATATGATGAAGTGACCTCGATCATTGAATACATCACGGATAATATAAGTCAGACATTTAAATTAACGGGAGGAGACGAAAACGATGAGTAAGAAAAAAGAACCTGACGATACTCTGAACATCGACAGGGAAGATCAAGAAATGGAGGCATCGGAAGGCGCTGAAAAAGAAGGGTCAGATGCACAGGGAACGGAAGACAGAGAAGTTTCAAAAGAAGAGGAAGAATTAAATGTAAGATACTTGAGATTAGCAGCTGATTTTCAAAACTACAAGAGAAGAGTAGAAAAAGAGAAGAGTGACATTTATGCATATGCTAACGAGAAAATCGTAGTAGAATTGCTTGATGTAATAGATAATTTTGAAAGAGCGCTGGAACACAGCAAGGACAGTGAAGGCTTTGCCGAAGGCATGAATATGATCTTTAAACAATTGAAAGGGGTACTGGAAAAAAGCGGGGTTGAGGAAATGAGCGCAACAGGGGAACTGTTTAATCCGAGCATCCACCATGCTGTACTCACGGAAAATTCAGTAGAGTATGAAAGCGGAAAAGTCACACAGGTTTTACAAAAGGGGTATCTGCTAAATAAAAAAGTAATCAGGCCTGCTATGGTAAAAGTAGCAGAATAATTCAGTGAAATGCTGAGTTGAAAAAGTATAAGACATGTTTAGTAACAAATAGGAGGATATTATAATGGGAGAAGTAATAGGGATTGATTTAGGAACAACAAATTCATGTGTAGCCGTTTTAGAGGGCGGTGAACCGATCGTTATAGCAAATGCAGAAGGAAACAGAACGACTCCATCCGTAGTTGGTTTTACAAAGAGTGGAGAAAGACTGGTTGGTGAAACTGCGAAAAGACAGGCGATCACCAATCCCGACAGAACAATAGCATCCATAAAAAGACATATGGGAACCGATCACAAGGTTGAAATAGATGGTAAAATCTACACACCACAGGATATTTCTGCAATGATTCTGGCAAAACTGAAGACGGATGCCGAGAGTTACCTTGGCGAAAAGGTTACAGAGGCGGTTATTACCGTTCCGGCTTACTTTACCGACAGCCAGAAACAGGCTACCAAGGACGCAGGTAAAATTGCAGGACTTGATGTAAAAAGAATCATCAATGAGCCGACGGCGGCATCTCTTGCATACGGGCTTGACAAGGAACAGCATCATCACAAGATCTTGGTATACGATCTCGGTGGTGGAACCTTCGACGTATCCGTGCTGGAATTAGGCGACGGAGTATTTGAAGTTTTGGCCACAAACGGTAATAATAAGCTTGGCGGAGACGACTTCGACGAAATCGTAATGAACTTTATCGCTGACAGCTTTGCAAAAGAAAACGGTGTGGATTTAAGAAAAGACAAGATGGCACACCAGAGATTGAAGGAAGCTGCAGAAAAGGCGAAGAAAGAGCTGTCCAGCTCACAGTCAACAAATATAAATCTGCCTTTCATTACTGTTAATGCAGATGGTCCGCTTCATTTGAACATGGATGTTACCAGAGCAAAATTTGATCAACTGACCTCAAGTCTGGTAGAAAAGACAATCGAACCAATGAAAAAAGCCATGTCGGATGCCGGTGTTACAACAAATGACCTTGCCAAGGTAATCCTGGTAGGCGGATCAACAAGAATTCCTGCGGTACAGGATGCAGTAAAGAAAATCACTGGTAAAGAGCCTTTCAAAGGGATCAACCCGGATGAATGTGTCGCCATCGGTGCTGCAGTTCAGGCAGGCGTATTGACCGGTGAAGTCAAAGACGTATTGCTCCTTGACGTAACTCCACTGTCCTTGTCCATTGAGACCTTGGGCGGAGTTGCAACAAGATTGATTGAAAGAAATACAACCATACCGACAAAGAAAAGCCAGATTTTCTCAACCGCAGCAGACAATCAGTCAGCGGTAGACATCCATGTAATGCAGGGTGAAAGAGAAATGGCAGCCGGGAACATAACACTGGGAAGATTCCAGCTTTCAGGAATCCCGCCTGCACCTCGCGGCATTCCGCAGATCGAAGTTACCTTTGACATCGATGCCAACGGCATTGTAAATGTAAGTGCAAAAGATCTGGGCACCGGTAAGGAACAGAGAATTACAATCACTTCATCAACGAAGCTTTCTGATGATGAGATCAAACAGAAGATCAAGGAAGCAGAGCAGTTTGCGGATGAAGACAAGAAAAAGAAGGAAGAGATCGAAATCAGAAACAGAGCGGAAACGCTTGTCTATGAAACGGAAAAATCCTTAAAGGACCTCGACGCAAGCTTAAGCGAAGAGGAAAAATCCAAAATCAACAGTGCAAAGGATGCTTTAACTTCAGCGATGGAAGGAAACAACATTGAAGAAATTAAAGCAAAGACGGATACTTTGACGGAAGAATTCCATACCATTTCTGCGAAGATGTATCAGCAGGCACAACAGGCTCAGGGCGGAGACCCAAATAACATGGGCGGTGGCAGCGCTGCAGCTGAGGAACCATCCGAACCGACACCTGACAATGTTGTTGACGCAGATTACGAGGTAGTTGACGAAGATAAATAATAGAAGTATAATTTTGCGGTACACCTCTTCGGGGGCGTGCCGCAAAACCAGTTATAACGAGGCGGTTAATGTTCCCCGCCTCGTTGCCCGTATGCCCCAAGCTTGCTTGGCTGGCAAACGGGACAGCAGCGAACAAAGTGAGCTGGAGTCCCTGGAAGGGACGTTGAAATGCTCAGATTTAAGAAAATTTTCTACACTCGAAAATTTTCTACTTATACATTATAAGAGAGGGTTACAGTGATGGCAGACAAAAGAGATTTTTATGAGGTCCTTGGACTAAAAAAGGGAGCGGCTGAAGATGAAATAAAAAAAGCATTCCGAAAAAAGGCTATGGAATTTCATCCTGACCGCAATCCCGGTGACAAGACCGCAGAAGAAAAATTTAAAGAAGTAAACGAAGCATACAGCATTCTTTCCGACCCTCAGAAAAAGGAAAAATACGATAAATTTGGCCATGCGGGAGTAGACCCGAATGCCGGTTTCGGCGGCGGCGGCTTCGGCGGCGGCTTTGGCGGCGGTTTTGAAGATATTTTCGGTGATCTTTTTGGCGGTATGTTCGGCGGCGGCGGTCAGGCCGGTACAAGGAGAAGAAACGGCCCGAGAAAGGGCCAGGATTTACAGAAAAGTATCAGCATCACCTTTGAAGAAGCGGCTTTTGGAACAAAGAAGCAAATGCAGATCAATAAATACGTGGCTTGCGAGAGTTGTGACGGCAGCGGAGCCGAACATGGCTCTGAAAAGGTTACCTGCACGAAATGTAACGGCAGCGGTGAAATTCGAACGACTCAAAGAACGCCGTTCGGGCAGTTCACGAATGTTCAGCCTTGTGATAAATGCAGCGGTACCGGTGAGGTAGTTGAAAAACCTTGCCATGTTTGCAGCGGTGCAGGAAAAGTCCGAAAAACCGTAACGATTTCCGTCGATATACCGGCCGGTGTTGACAATGATTCCGTGATATCGATCAAGGGCCAGGGAGAACCGGGCACAAACGGAGGTCCGAACGGAGACCTCTATGCTGTGATTTCTGTTCAGCCACACCAGTTATTTACACGCAGAGGTACCGATTTGTGGTTGGAAATGCCGATTACCTTCAGCCAGGCTGCCTTGGGAGATGATCTCACCGTCCCGACCTTAAAAGAGAAGGTTACTTACAAGATACCTGCGGGGACACAGCCTGAAACCATATTCCGTCTGAAAGGGAAAGGAATCAAATCGCTTAGAACATCAAAAGTCGGAGATCTATATGTCAAGGTTACACTTGAAGTACCGACCAAACTGACGGGAGAACAGAAGAAGTTGATCAGCAAACTGGGAGAGTCCCTGAATACAGAAGGGTATTCCAAGAAAAAAAAGTTTGCCGATACGATGAAGGAGATATTTAAATAACAATGCGATATATAGAGGTTAAAATCTATACGACACAAGAGGGTATCGACCCGCTGACCTGTATTCTGATGGATATGGGTATAGCGGGTTTTGCTATTGAAGATGCCCGTGATTTTCAGGACCTGCTCAATAAGAAAAATTCCTATGACTGGGATTACATTGACGAAAGTCTGATGGAGCTTAAAAATATTCAATCCAGCATAACATTTTATCTGGAAGAAGCTGAGGAAAACAGCAGCATTCTCAAGCAGCTCAGGGAAACGCTCGACGAACTGAAATCGGATGAGCATCGTTCGGATGAGAGCATTGACTACGGGAAACTGGAGCTTGTTTGGAAATCGGTCGATGATTCCGATTGGAAGGATAACTGGAAGGAATACTTTAAACCGGCCAGGATTACCGACCGGATCGTGATCAAACCGACCTGGGAGGCATATGAGCCAACGGTCGATGAACTTGTGATTGAAATAGATCCGGGTATGGCCTTTGGTACCGGAACGCATCCCACGACTTCTCTCTGTGTTAAGTTTCTGGAAAGGTATATTGAACCGGAGAAGGATAACGTCCTGGATGTTGGCTGCGGATCGGGAATTTTAGCGATTGCATCAGCTCTTTTGGGCGCTAAGGATGTCCTGGCAGTTGATATCGATCCCATCGCCGTTGAAGTTTCAAAAGATAATGTGGAGCTGAATCACTTGTCATCGAAAATCAGGGTTATGGAAGGGGATCTCACCAAAGGGCTGAGAGAAAAGGCGGACATCGTCGTAGCCAATCTTATGGCAGACCTGATCGTGATGTTATCAAAGGATGTTGCTTCGCATCTGAAAGGCAAGAGCATATATATATCATCAGGAATCCTCATTGAGAAGCAGGCGCAGGTTGTCTCCGCCATAGAGGAATGCGGGTTTCATATCCTGGATATAATGGAAGAAGGGGAATGGTGCGCCATTGCCGCACAAATCTAAATGATTAGAATCTGCTGAAAAAGTATTTCCACGAAAACCGCCTCCTTTAAGATGCTTCGCATCAAAGACGGTAATAGGTTTCACGGTTTTCTTAGAAAACACTTTTTTCAGCATCTCGGCAGTATTTCGAACCGGCGAATGAGGAAACTGACGGGATTCCCTGACAGGCGCTAAATATATTCATCCTTTGATAGTTAGAAAGGGAAAGCAATGAGCAAATTTTTTGTGGATTATCACGATGTAAATGACAGTACAATAAGGATTACGGATGCGGATGACAGAAAGCACTTGGTGAAAGTGCTGCGTTTGGGCGCCGGCGATACCATCAGTATTTCTGATATGGTGCAATTTGAATATACTGCTGAGATCATTGCAATTGAGAAGGATTATATCGAAACAAGGATATTGGACAAACAAAAATTCGCCCGGGAACCAAAGTTGAAGATCACACTTTTTCAGGGTGTACCAAAACAAGGGAAAATGGAGACGATTATTCAGAAAACCGTGGAACTGGGAGTCTATTCCATTGTTCCGGTATTTACAGATAGGTCGGTTGTAATCGATCATGGAAATTTCCACAAAAAAATAGAACGGTGGCAGAAGGTTGCCGATGAAGCAGTGAAGCAATGTAAACGAGGGATTATTCCTCAAATTCAAAGGGAAATGACGTTTCAGGATATGCTTAACGATGTAGTTAAGTATGAATTGATATTGTTCCCTTACGAAAATGAAGAAAACTACACCATCAAAGATTGTTTGAGGAAAATAACGGAAAAACCACAGAAAGCAGCCGTTATCATAGGTCCGGAGGGAGGATTTTCCGACAAGGAAGCAGAAGCACTCGTTAAGATCGGAGCACAAAGCGTTTCTCTGGGGAAAACCATCCTGCGGACGGAAACAGCCGGTATGGCGGCAATCGCTATGGCGATGTACGAGCTGGAGCTGTAACATACTCCGTTCCTTGTTCTTCCGTCTGAACCGGAGCAATCACTTTAAAAAATTCAGCGCTGGATTCATTGGGTGTTCTGTTGACACGCTTCAAACGGTAAAGGCAATCGGGATCCCTCGTAATATAATTGATCCCTTCCGCACAGCTCAAGCTGGCACGAAAGCCCATGCTCTTAAAGATATCTTTTGAGCTTTTACTGATAAATCCATAGGGATAGGTAAAGGCAGTCGGTCTTTGTCCGGTCATTTCAAAGATTCGATCCTGAAAATGACCAACATCCTCTTCTAAAGCCAATCGGTATTGCTCTATGCTTTCACCCGATTTCTGCATTGCACCTCGACGGTTGTAATCATTGTCATGCATATCATAGGAATGGTTTTGTATTTCAATGAATCCGGAGGCGCCCAATTCTTTAACCTCATCCCATGTCAGATAGGAATAAGCGGGATTTTCGTCCTTGATTAGCGTAGATTTGTCTGTGAGATCACCGATAATGGAAATCACCGCTTTCATATTATATTCTCTGAGAAGCGGATATGCGTAAACATAGGTATTATAAAAACCGTCATCGAAAGTGATGAGGATCGGATTTTCCGGCAACGGCACGCCGCTGTCCACATAGGCGATCAAATCCTTTATGAAAACCGATGTATAGTTGTTTTCTTTTAAATATTTTAGATCCTTTTCAAACTGTTTCGGACTGATAAAGAACTTGTTGTGATATCTTTTATCCTTCAACAGCCCATGATACATGACCACAGGAAGAGGAATGCTGCCTTCCGGTGCAGCGGATGAAAGCAGAGCTGCTTCTGCTTTCTGAGCGCTGTCCTTCATATTTTCCGTTTCCAGAAAATAGCTGGGTTCCGTGAATTCATATTTACGATAAAACTCTTTTGATTCTTCGTTCTTATATACCTGACATTTATTCTTCAGCAACAGTTTGCTGATGTTATACATATCGACCCAGATTTGATTTGGACTATCCTTCAGTTTTTCATCAAAGATCAACTGCATACCAACATGAAGATGCGGCGTATCAATGTTATTCACATTTTCTTTCCTGCTGTATCCGGTTCTGCCGGAATAACCGATCACATCGCCAGCCTTTACTGCCTTTCCTACATATAAATCAGTGCTGTATGGCCGATCCTTTCTCAAATGGGCATAATAGTAATAGCGTTTCTTATCAAAGCTTCGAATCCCGACTCTCCAGCCTCCGTATTGATTCCATCCCATAGCCTCAACGATTCCACTTTCGATGGAAATGATGGGCGTGCCAATTCCGATCATCATATCGTGGCCGAAATGCTTTCGGTTAAAGCCGTAACTTCTTCCCGCGCCAAAATCATCAAAATCAGAATACCAGTATCCTGCAGGAATGGGCGAGAAAGCCTTCAAACCGTATTTCGACTCCCAGATCGCATCACCGCCTGTTTCGGAATCAACAGGTACCTGCGCCATGAATTCACCGAGAAAGCCGCCCAAAACTGCAGTATATGCTTCCTTATAGTAATCATAAAGTTTCATATCCTCTGTAATGACATCAATGGATTCTCCCTGGTTGAGACGTGCCACAAGTCCTTCAAGATCCTTGGATTTATAATTATGGAAATTACCGCCGTACTTAGCGCTCAGATAGGCAAGGAGTTCGGTCCACTTTAAATGGATTTCCGTATCGTATGATTCGATATCCAGAAACATGGTCTTTTCTAATACCTTATACGGCACATCAAAATCCACCCATTTTATTGTTTCTTCCTCTGAATCATCCTGCAGAACAGGAAGATTAGCCGGTATTGCCTGAAACAAAAAAAGAGTCAACGCCGCCGCCAAAACAATGACACAGACAATGATCATCAGCTTCATCAATTTTGGATGCAGATATCTGAAGAATCTCAGTCTTCTTTTATTCAACCTCAATGATATTACCCCCGGGAAAGCATCATAATATTACAATAAAGATATGCAAAAAAGCGGATGATTATGATTCCTTGCATGAAGGTAGAAATGAAAAAGAACTGCCGCAGGGACAGTCCTTTTTTCGGTTTATATATAGTACCGATTAATAATTGAAATCTCCGTAAACAACATCGCCGTCGAAGATCGTGGTCAGAACCTTGGTTTTATCAATATCCAAAGGATTTGCCTTGAAGATATCCTGATCGACAACGATCATATCGGCAAATTTTCCGGTTTCAAGGGATCCAATCGAATTGTCGCGGTACAGCTGATAAGCACCGTTCACTGTGTATGCCTTTACCATATCCATGACGGAAACTCGTTCCGCAGGATTCAGGAGCCAGGTGGCATCATTGATATCCGTGATATCATCCACTCCATAGTATTCCGCATTGTTCAGGTTTCTGGTAACATCTGCTTCGATCGCCCAGAACGGATTGTTCACAGGGGACACCGGATGATCGCCGGAAGAAGTCAGAATCGCTCCGTTATCAAGCAGTGATTTCACCGGGTATTCCGTGTAGGCACGTTCTTTGCCGAGATTGATGCTATCCACATAATCCCACCATTCCGGTTCTTTCAAATGCCAGTAAGGCCGTAGGGCCGCCACGATTTCCAGTTTTCCGAATCGAGCCTTTATCGCCATAACCACCAACCTCC
>CAZTEH010000078.1:0-19203 GCA_964612345.1 uncultured Oscillospiraceae bacterium
ATTTTATGATTTTCTATTTTACCGGAACCGGAAATTCTCTTTATGCTGCGAGCAAGATTGCAGAAGCGCAGGGGGATCGGGTGTTTTCCATTGCAAAGCTGATGGATCAACACGAGGATGTCTACCATTATGAGCTGGAGGAAAAAGAACTGCTGGGTTTTGTCTTCCCGATTTTCGCATGGGCACCACCTAAAATGGTGCTGGATTTCATTAAAAAGCTGGATGTTACGGGAAAGCCTTATGCATTTTATCTGAGCACTTGCGGTAATGATGAAGGGAGAACCTCGAAGAAAATCAGGAAAGCTCTCGCAGCAAAGGGACTTGCTCTAGATAGTTCCTTTTCACTCCAGATGCCCAATAACTATGTTCTCGGATTTGATGTGGACCCAAAAGATTTAGAAACGGAAAAGCTGAAAGCAGCAGAACGGATGCTTTCGGAAATCAATAAAACCATCCGTCAGAGACAGAAAAACGTAAACCTGACGATCCCGGGCAGATTCCCGGCTCTGAAAACGGCTCTGGTAAATCCGATGTTTAACCGGTTCGCCCTGAATACCAGACACTTTTCAGCTGACGACACCTGTACCGGCTGCGGAATCTGTGAAAAGATCTGTCCGGTGCATACCATCAAGGTCACCGACAAGCCCGTCTGGGGGAAGGCCTGTACCCAATGCCTGGGATGCATTAATCGCTGTCCGGTGCATGCGATACAGTACGGGAAAGGAACTGCACAGAAGGGCAGATATCATCACCCGGATCTGAACCGTTTGGAGAAACAGGATCGAGCGTATCCTGATCTGAGTGAATAAAACGGGGTTGAACTATAACGGAAGAAACAGGGATACTGCACAGTAAACAAGCAGGAGCGCCATGATTCCGTTGAGCAGCTTTCTATGCTCCTTGAATATTCTTGAGAAGACGGAGCCGAAAGCGGCCCAACAGATCGATCCGGAAAAGCCCACCAGTGAGAGCAGCAGGACAAAACCTGCCAAAACCGCGGGTGCCTGGAAAACAGGAAGGATATAGGACGACATGGATGTAACCCCGTAGATCATGATTTTAGGGTTTACAAATTGAAGCAAGCAGCCCGATAAAAAGGAACTGCTTTTTGTATCCTGCACCTGGATATCCGGATCACTTCCCCATATTTTCCAGGCCAAATAAAGCATATAGCCGGCGCCGATGACAAGCATAAACGGCTTGATCTTCGGTATCATGGCATACAATCCCGCACTGAAGAGCGTGCACAGGACCATTACGCCGGTAAAGCCCAATAGCATTCCAAGGATAAACGGAAAGCTTTTTCGGAAACCCAGCCTGCTTGCATTGCTCATGGCCATGATATTATTCGGCCCCGGTGTGTAAGCGGTAATAAAAATGTACGAGATAAAAGAATAAAGATGAAACATATGTACCCCCTCCTAAAAAACGTGGTATAATATAGTGCATGATATGTGCAGTATAACTTGTGCTTTATATTATACAAATCGTGCACCATACTGTCAACACCCGAGGAGAAAAAGATGGATGTAAATTTAATTATGGCCAACAACCTGAAAGCGATCAGGGAAAATAAAAAATTAAGTCTGGACCAAGTGGCAAAGCTGACGGGTGTCAGCAAGAGCATGCTTGGTCAGATCGAACGCGGAGAAGTGAATCCGACCATCTCGGTGGTATGGAAAATTGCCAATGGATTGAAAATTTCCTTTACGTCCCTATTGGATCATGCAAAGAGTGATGTGGAAATCGTAAGGAAAAATGAAATAACTCCGCTGGTTGAGGATGAGGACAAATTTTACAACTATCCGATCTTCACCTTTGATGAAACAAGAAAATTTGAGCAATTCTATATTGAAATGAAATCCGGCGGCGGCAGAAAATCCGAGCCCCATCTCATGGGCACGGAGGAGTTCGTCACCGCCCTTGGAGGAGAAGCCGTCATAAACATTGCAGGAACGGAATTCAAGCTCGCTGACGGAGATTCCATTCACTTTAAATCGGATGTGTCCCACAGCTATCGGAACGACGGGGATAAAACCGTACACCTTCACATGACGATCTATTACAATCAATAAGAAAGCGCCTTTCGTCCCGTCAGGATTTTGACGGGATTTTTCTATTTTTGGAACATCTTTTCTGTTGCAAAAGAACATATGTTCTGTTATGATGGTCTTACGAAAAAGAAGGTGATGAATCGTGAGAACAATCTTTCACATTGATGCAAATAGCGCATATCTAAGCTGGACTGCTGCAGCTATGCTGGAAAAAGGTTATCCGATCGATATAAGAGAAATTCCGGCCGTGATCTCGGGAGATCCGTTGAACCGGCACGGCATCATACTGGCAAAATCCATGTCTGCAAAGAAGTATGGAATTGCAACGGGGCAGAGCCTGTTTGAAGCAAAACAGAAATATCCGGAGCTGGCCGTATATCCCCCGAATTATGATTTGTATATGCTCTGCAGCAACGCCATGTACTGCATCCTGCGCGAATACTCACCGCTCATTGAGCGGTACAGCATCGACGAATGCTTTCTGGATTATACTGCATCGCAGAGCAAATTCGGTGATCCTCTTGAGGCGGCCCATAAAATAAAGGACAGAATGAAAGAAGAGCTTGGGTTCACGGTAAATATAGGTGTGTCCTGCAACAAGCTTCTGGCAAAGATGGGCTCCGAACTGAAAAAGCCGGATCAGATCCATACCCTTTGGCCTGAAGAAATGGAAAAGAAGATGTGGCCTCTGCCCGTTGGGGAACTGTTTATGGTAGGCAGGGCTACCGCACAGAAGCTGCAGAAAATCAATATCAATACCATCGGCGATCTGGCTAAGGCGGATTCGAATCACATGAAGGCATTGTTAAAATCTCCGGGGCTTCTGGTCTGGGAATTTGCCAACGGCATCGACGATTCGGAGGTCACCCTGAACAGCGACATCATACAAAAGGGCGTGGGAAACAGTACCACCATAAGCCACGATGTGACGGACCGTACCGAGGCACTTATGATTCTTCTGGCACTGACGGAGCGCGTTGCAATGCGCCTGAGAAGGTTGGACTACATGGCGTCCCTGGTATCCGTATCGGTAAAAACCGACGGATTTATACGCTACAGTCATCAGCTGAAAATTCACAACTGCATCAACACTACAACAGAGATTTACGAATACGTCTGCATTCTCTTTGATCAATGCTGGAAAGGCGAGCCGATACGCCATCTGGGTGTACACGTTTCGGATTTTCAGATTTCCGATGCGAGACAATATTCCCTGTTTGACAAGGGGGATACCGAAAAGCTGCAGGCCTTGGACAAGGTCGTTGATAAGATCCGTGAAAAGTACGGAACGAGGTCCATTATACGGGGGAGATTTGCAAACGGCAACATCAACGCAGTCCAGGGAGGAACAAATGACAGTGATTTTATTATGATGGGAGGTTACCGACAGTGAAGATCTTAGCAGAACCCATTGAAGCCGCAGTCTGGTTCAAATCAAAGGAAAAACCCCATCCGGTCAAGTTTCGGTACAGTGACAGAGAGGGTTTGATCCGCAAGGTGATCGTGGATAAAATAATCAGCATCGATGAAATCAAGACGGCCGGGATCAGAGCCTTTGTCTACCGCTGTCAAAGTGAAATCGACGGGACAATGAAGATTTATGAGCTGAAATATCTGGTGAGCGACTGTAGATGGGAGCTATATAAAATGTAACCTTTCTAATTTTTTCGACGGCGTGGCCTACTGGTTGCCCGTCTTATTTATTTGCAGGGAAAAACGATTTTGGAAGATAATGTAGAATTATGTCATAAAGTGTGAAAAGTGTTGCAATCGTTTTCATGTAAATATATAATTTACTAATATCAATATTTTTGCGAACGAATAATAAAATATGATTTTGGAAGTTAAGCCCTCGATTTAATATTTTATGTATTTCTCGAGGGCTAAATATTTCGAAATAATAGTGAAAGAAGAATACAATGATTTTAATGGGATTAATCCATAATGCGGCTCTGTTATTAGCTTTAATCGTTGTCTATGAGGTTAGCTATGCGATACCTATTAAATGGATGAAAATAGTTCCTATCTTTAACGGATTCTTAATCGGCCTTATAGGATTAGCGATTATGATGCTTCCGTTCCAGTTTGATATGGGTATTTTTTTTGATGCTCGCACCATTCTAATCAGCATAGCAGCATTAACCTTTGGTTTCATTCCTACAACGGTTGCAGCCCTTATACTGATTATATATCGTGTTATTTTGGGAGGTGCCGGTCTTTGGATGGGTGTGCTCACGATTATCACTTCTGCTTGTATAGGTATCATATGGAGGCATTATCTATTGCCCAAAAATAATAAATTCAGATGGATTAACATATATTTATTCGGCATTGTGGTCCATATTGTTATGCTGGCTGACGCATTTACTCTGCCTTGGAGAACAGCCCTGCAAATATTAAAAGAAATCAGCATACCGGTCATGTTGATCTATCCGCTTTTTACTGTCTTATTAAGCCTTCTGTTATTACATCAAAAAGAGCGAAACGAATCACTCATTAAAGTAGTGGAAGCGGAGGAGCGATATAAGAGCATCTTTAATAACAGCCATGCGGTTATGCTTCTCATTGATCCAATGGATGGGAGAATCATTGATGCAAACCCTGCAGCTTCAAAATTTTATGGATGGCGAATACAGGCATTGAAGTCGATGAATATCTCACAGATCAATATATTAAATCTGAAAGAGATTAAAGATGTAATAGAGAAATCTGATGATGAACAAAGGAATTGTTTTTTATTTCAGCATAGAAGAGCATTTGGGGATACGGTAGATGTTGAAGTATATAGTGGCCCTGTTCGATTTAATGATAAAGTATTTATTTATTCAATCGTTCATGACATTTCTGAACGAGTTGCTGCGAACCAAGCACTATTGGAGAGTGAGAACCGCTTCAGACTGTTGGTTGAAAGTGCACCGGAAGCTATTTTCATTGAGACAGCGGGTAAATTTGCTTATATTAATAAGTTTGCCGTTACACTCTTTGGTGAAGAATCTGCTGCTCAGTTAATCAATGCTCCGGTAATGGATCGTTTTCATCCCGATTATCACGCTATCATAAAAGAGAGAATTTCAATTCTAAGTCAAAAGAAAAAGGCGGTACCAACGAATGAAGAGGTTTTTCTAAAAACTGACGGCACGCCGGTTGATGTAGAAGTAAATGCTGTTCCAATACATTATAACAATATTGATGGTGCATTAGTATTAGCGCGTGATATAACGGAACGTAAATTAGCTGAGCAGGAAATCCGAAAGCTCAATACAGAACTGGAGCAGCGTGTCATCGAAAGGACCGCAGAACTACAGAAAGCCGTAAGCGAGCTGGAAACCTTTGCGTATACCGTATCCCATGATCTGAAATCCCCGTTAAGAGCAATCGATGCTTACAGCAGAATTATGCTTGAGGATTACCCGCAGCAAATGGAGGGGGAAATGGGTAAAATCGTGGAGTACATAAAGAATATCAGCAGAGATATGGTCGCTTTGATCAACAAACTGCTGCAATTTTCAACTGCGACAAGCCGTGATATCAATATGGAAAACGTTGATTTAAATGAATTGTTTCACATGATATTTCATGAATTAGCATCCGCAAAACCAGATCGCAATATAAAGCTTATAATGGAAACCGTGATTCATTTTGTTATGGCAGATAAAATTTTGATGAAACAGTTGATCTATAATGTTATTTCCAATGCGATTAAGTTTACCAAAAACCGCGAGACAGCAATCATAAAGGTGGGACATACCATTGATAAAGATGAAATTGTAATCTCGATCAATGATAATGGAGTGGGCTTTAATATGGAACTTTCCGGAAAGTTATTTGGTATATTTCAACGCCTTCATACAGTCGATGAGTTTGATGGAACGGGAATCGGTCTTGCTACCGTACAAAAAATAATCCAGAAGCATGGAGGTAGAATCTGGATTTTAGGAAAACAGGATAAAGGAGCAACCGTATATTTTACACTGCCAATAATCAAGGATCACTTCTAGTAATAAGCATCCAGAAAACAAAAGAGGTGAACTTTGTTTAAAGTTATGATTGTTGATGATGTGGAAGTGCTGCGGCGTGATGTGAAACGACTCAAACTATGGGGAGAAGATTCCGGGTTTATCATAACGGAAGAAGCGAAGGATGGACAGGAAGCACTCAAGAAATTGGAAGCCAATTCAATTGATTTGGTTATAACCGATATCAAGATGCCGAATATGGACGGTATTGAACTCTTACAAAATATATCGGAGAAAAAGCTTTGCCCTTTTACTGTATTGTTAAGCGATTATGCGGAGTATAATTATGCAAGACAGGCTTTTCTGCATGGCGCTTTTGATTACCTTGCGAAACCTGTTGAGGAAAAAGAGCTTACAAAGCTGCTGGCAAGGATAAAAAATCAGCTCAATGAAAAACTCCAGCAAGAACAAAAGCTGCAGATACTCCAGGGAATTGCAGAAGAAGTTTTATTCATAGCAGATGATACTGAACAAGTCATCGCGCTAATACAAAACGGAGCTCCGAAAGCTGCTTCATTTTCTTCGGACTTAATCGATAAGATCGGTATGTATTTTAATTCTAACCGGACAAGAACCTTGCTTACTTTGCGAAATGCGATGCACGAGATCATAGGTAAAACCCTGCAGACTCATGAGTGGATTGAAATGTTTGTTGATGTAGATTCTTTAAAAACAGTAGACTATTCAAACTGCAAAAACCAGGAAGAAATGAAGGCGCTGGCAATGGCTGTCTTAGAGAAGCTGATAACAGTTATTAACAAGTTGATGGGTTGTCGCAATAATAAAATAGTAAAACAGGCATGCGAGTATACACTCAAGCACATCGATGAAGACATATCCGTTAAGAAACTATCTGAAAAGCTGTTTATTAACAAATCTTACTTGAGTGAAATATTTAAGCAGCAAGTCGGAATAACCGTATTGGAATATATCACCATGGTAAAGATGGAGCGGGCGAAAAAGCTGCTGCACGAGGGGAATTTAAAAAATTATCAGATTGCGGAAACACTAGGATTTCAGGATAACGAGTATTTTGGAAGGCTTTTTAAAAAATATACCGGGGTGCTGCCGAAAGACTATAGAATTTAAAAAAAATCAAGTTTGAAAAGAGGAAGATTCCTTCTGTGAAGTGAATCTTCCTCTTTTTTTATGATAAATACCGACGTTTTTCACGGGATTTCCCTCCCTTTTTACATGTCAATTTTAAGAAAAATTTAATAAAATAAATAACATAAACAAAGATAAATTTTTAACAATCACATCAAGATTTAAAGGTGATAATAAATGACTAAAATATCAGTGCTTGTGGTCGAGGATTCGTTCTATTCAGTAGATTTAAATGTTAGAGAACTAAAAAAGGATGGCTACACAGTTCACTATCAGATGGTATCAAGCGGACAATTCATGAAGAGTGCTCTAAAAGAAAGCAAATGGGATTTGATCATCAGCGATAACTCCATGCCGAATTTTAGTGCCTTAAAAGCACTTGAGATTCGAAATTGTATGGGTTTAAATATTCCCTTTATCATTGTGTCGGAAGATATTTGTCAGCATGATATTGACAAAGCGTTTGAAGAGGGCTGCTCTGCTTATATTACAAAGGAGGATTTGACAGAACTAAGAAAAATCGTCACCGATGTATTAAAGATCAAATGAGGTGACATTTTTATGTCCCCGGACAAAAATTTAAATTAGGAGGGAAAAGAATTGGAAATTGATAAGGAAACTCTAGAAAATGAAGATACCCTGAAAAATAAGTATTTGATCTTCTCCGTCGGCGAAGAAAGCTACGGAATTAGCATCAAATATGTAATTGAAATCATTGGTATCGAAGAAATTACAAAAGTACCGGATCTTCCTGATTATGTAAAGGGAATTCTTAATTTAAGAGGGAAAATCATAACTGTTATGGATGCCAGACTCAGGTTCAAAAAGGAAGAAAAGGGATATGACGATCGAACTTGCATTATTGTAATTAATATTGAAAGTATAACCTTCGGACTTATCGTTGATAGCGTGAAAGAGGTTGCCAGCATTGATGAAAGCAATATCGCACCGCCGCCAACAATAAACAAGCAGGATGATGGTTCCGGCGGATTTATAGAAGGGATCGGAAAAGTAGAGAACGATATCTGGTTGTTCATAGACTGCATAAAGCTGCTGACAAATTCAGAATTGGATTTGTCAAAAGAATTAGAATAGGAAACGGTAATGATATGGCATTTACATATTTTTTTAGAGACCTTCAAACCTTGGAAGCGATCAGGGATTTTGCACTTCCCGATTTGAAAACAAAACAACATATAGATATTTGGGATGCGGGTTGTGCCATGGGGCAGGAACCATACTCATTATCTATGATTCTCAGTGATAGCATGGGTTATATGTACTTTCGAAATGTAAGAATTTTAGCAACGGATATAGACGAAAGTAATCGTTTTGAGGAGATCATTTCGAAAGCAGCTTATCCGGAAGACTTAATTCAACGGATTCCCAAAGGCATATTCGACAGACATTTCAACCCTGGCGACGAAGAAGGGCATTATCAGTTGAATGAAGAGATCAGAAAATCCGTTACATTTAGAAAGCACGATCTTCTTACATTGATTCCGCCGGAGAACGAATTTGGGCTTATCATGTGTAAAAATGTTCTTTTACATTTTAATGATTCCCAGAGACTGAATGTCATCAAGATGTTCCATGAAGCATTGGCAGAAGGTGGTTATCTTGCATTAGAGCAGACTCAAAAGCTTCCTTCGGAGGCAAAGAACTTATTTGAACCAATCGTATCGAACGCACAGGTTTTTAAAAAGATATAGTAACGGATGAATAACAGTTATAGTAATTAATTTATCTTGGAGGGTAACAAAATGAAGTGGTATCTAAACATGAAGATAGGAAAAAAGCTGGTATTAAGCTTTATCCTGGTAGCATTGATCAGTGGAGCGATGGGGGTTTATGCAATATACAACATAAAAACACTGGATAAGTCAGACACGGAGCTCTATGAGAATATGACAGTACCTCTCTCAGAAATCGGGGAAATATCGACCGCATTTCAAAGATCGAGAGTAAATGCCAGGGATGCGATATCTGCACAAACGCCAGATGCCATACAGGCGAATATTGATAAGGTAGCAGAGCGAAGAGCTGAAATAGACGAATTGGCGGCTTCCTTTGAAAAAACAATCATATCAGACGAAATGAGAACAGCGTTCGATAAATTAACGGCTTCGAGGCTGGAATTTAGAGCAGCAATGGATAAAGTTTTTGTTCTTGCAAAAGAAAATAGAGATGCGGAAGCACTTGCATTAATCAGTGAAAACAGCGAAGCAGGCATTGCATCAAGAGTAGTACAAGACGATATTGCGGCAATAGATTCAATGAAGATTAAGAATGCACAGGAGAAGTCTGATGCCAATACCGTAGCCGCAAATAGAACTGTGATGATAATGACAATCGTAATGGCTTCTGTTATGGTTCTGTCAATACTTCTTGGCCTCCTAATCTCTTCTATCATAGCAAAACCATTGAGAAAATCAGCATACATAATTGGGGAAATGAGTCAGGGACATTTTGGAGAGAGACTCAACATTCAAACCAAAGATGAAATCGGCCAGATGGCAAAATCCCTGGACTTCTTTGCAGATGAGTTACAGACAAAAGTCATCGGTGTGATGAACATGATATCTAACGGCGATGTATCAATGGGGATCGAAATTAAAGATGAAAAGGATGAAATCGCACCGGCCTTAAAGAAGACAGTTGAAACGATTCGATCATTAAATACAGAAGTACAAAAACTGATTCAAGCCACGACGGAAGGAAAACTTGATGTGAGAGGCGATGCGGCAGTATATTCGGGATCCTGGAATGAGATGATTACAGGAATCAATGGATTGATTGATGCTTTCGTAGCGCCGATCAATGTAACCGCTGAGTATGTGGAACGAATCAGCAAAGGTGATATTCCTCAAAAAATAACCGATACTTATCTTGGCGACTTTAACGAAATTAAAAATAATTTGAATAACTGTATCGACGTCATGAGTGGGCTGCTTACTGAAACAAATATGCTGATCAAGGCGACACAGGATGGAAAACTTGATGCCAGAGGAAATGCCTCCAAATTTAACGGCGACTGGGGAACCTTGGTACAAGGTGTGAATGATCTGATTGATGCATTCGTAGCGCCGATCAATGTTACGGCAGAGTATGTGGAGCGAATCAGCAAAGGAGATATCCCGGCAAAAATTACCGATACATACAATGGAGATTTTAATGAAATAAAGAATAATCTCAACAGCTGCATCGATGTTATGAGCGGACTTCTAAATGAAACGAACATGCTGATCAAGGCGACACAGGATGGAAAACTTGATACTAGGGGAAATGCATCCAATTTCAATGGAGACTGGGGGACCTTGGTACAGGGCGTAAATGACCTGATCGATGCATTCGTAGCTCCGATCAATGTAACTGCAGAGTACGTGGAACGAATCAGCAAGGGCGATATTCCGGCGAAGATAACGGATGCATACAATGGAGATTTCAATGAAATAAAGAATAATCTCAACAACTGCATTGATATCATGAGTGGGCTTCTGAGCGAAACGAACAAACTGATCAATTCTGCGCAGGAAGGTCAACTCGATGCGAGAGCAAATACTTCGGGATTTACCGGTGGTTGGGAAGAACTTGTTAGCGGCGTAAATAAGCTTGTCGAAGCGGTCGTTAAACCAATCAAAGAAGTGACTGCCGTGATGAATGAAATCTCGGCAGGGAACCTGAGAGTGGCTGTACAAGGAGACTATCAAGGTGAATTCGGAGTTCTATCTGGCGCAGTAAACAGTACGGCAAGAGATCTGAATGACGTAGTTGGAGAGATTTCGGAAGTTCTTGGACAGATATCTGATGGAAATCTTGCAGTCAGCAATGTCAAAGAATTCAAAGGAGATTTTGTAAGTATTTCGGATTCTTTAAATTCGATTCTTGAATCTCTGAATTCCGTACTGGGAGATATCAATACCTCATCCGAGCAGGTTTCCATCGGCTCCAAACAGGTTTCAGACGGCAGCCAGGCATTGTCTCAAGGTGCTACCGAGCAGGCAAGTTCCGTTGAAGAATTGACCGCCTCTGTCACGGAGGTTGCATCTTTAACGAAGGATAACGCAACCAGCGCAAATGAGGCGAATAAGTTAACCATGACGGTTAAAGATAGTGCAGAACTTGGCAACAAGCACATGGCAGAAATGCTTCAGGCGATGGAAGAAATCAATGACTCTTCAAACAATATTTCTAAGATTATAAAGGTAATTGACGACATTGCTTTCCAGACGAATATCCTTGCCCTGAATGCGGCAGTAGAAGCTGCAAGAGCGGGGCAGCATGGCAAAGGATTTGCAGTTGTAGCAGAGGAGGTAAGAAATCTTGCGGCGAGAAGTGCAGAAGCTGCAAAGAATACCACGGAGCTGATCCAGGGTTCCATAAACAAATCTTCTGCCGGAACGAATATTGCGAATAATACTGCTAAAGCATTATTGGAAATTGTGACAGGTGTGACAAAGACGGCAGAGATCATTTCTGGAATTGCAAAATCATCCAATGACCAAGCAATGGGGATCACTCAGATCAATACGGGGCTTAACCAAGTGTCACAGGTTGTTCAGAACAATGCTGCAACCGCAGAAGAAAGTGCAGCATCCAGTGAGGAACTTTCCGGACAGGCTGAAATGCTGAAAGAAATGGTAAGCAGATTCAGACTAAGAAAGATGCAAAGCTTTGGTGGCAGTGATGTCAAGCTATTAGGAAACAGTAAAAATAAAATGGCTGATAAAGAATCCGCTCCAAAAATAATCTTAAGCGATAACGATTACGACAAATATTGATTAGGATCAGTACAGTATAGAAAGATGCAATAAGCTATAAATAATATTCTAATGAAAAGGCCGGTTAAGCAATCACTGCGTTCTTAAGAAGAAGGAAAGAGTTGCTTAATCGGCTAAAATAATTTAGACTATAAATTTAGGATAACGCGCAAGAGGTAATTAGAAGGATAAAGCCATGGAGTACACAAAAGAGGTCAAAATTATAGAGAATAAGAATGAAGAATCGGAATACGCATTTTCCGATTATTTTGATATTGACGAACTCCAAAAAATCCAGGATTTGTTTTCTGAAGCCATGGGGGTAGCATCATTAATTACAGAGCCGGACGGAACTCCAATAACTCGGCCCAGCGGGTTTTGCGGTTTGTGTACGGAAATAAGAAAAACAGAAAAGGGTTTTATCCACTGTAAAGAATCCGATTCGATCATTGGAAAAGCAAATGATAAAGGTCCGAGTATTCATAGATGCTATAGTGGGGGCTTATTGGATGCAGGAGCCAGCATTATTGTCGAGGGAAAACACATTGCGAATTGGTTGGTCGGCCAAATAATCGATGAGGATCAACCATTGGAGGCTTTGCAAAGTTATGCTGATGGGATAGGGTTGGATGAGGTACTATTTAGAAGAGAAATAACGAAAGTCAAACGAATGCCCAAATCACATTTTGAAAGTATTAGTAACTTGTTATATGAAAATGCTCAAATGATCTCTCGATATGCCATGAATAATATAGAACTTTCTCGCGAACTGGATCAGAAAACCCGGCATGAGGCTGAAATAGAAAAGCTAAATACAGAACTGGAAGAAAAGAATAAAGAGATCAATAAATTCTTTGCGGTATCTTCTGACTTATTTAGCATTACGGATATTAAAGGTAATTTTTATCGTCATAACAAAGCATGGGAGGATATACTAGGATATACAGAAGAAGACTTAAAAAGAATGCATTATCTGGATTATCTTCATCCTGATGATCGATATGACTACTATCAAGTTATGAAGCTAATTGAAGAAATAGGAAAGAATATTGGCTTTACACATAGATTCCGACATAAAGACGGTTCCTATCGCTATGTTGAATGGAACTGCATCAAGCAAGGTAAATATTATTATTCGGCAAATAGAGACGTTACGGAACGAATGAAAACAGAGAAAGCATTGCATGAAAGTGAAAGAAGTAAGGCAATGCTGATTTCCAATTTGCCTGGAATCGTTTATCGATGCAAAAACGATGAGAATTGGACAATGACCTTTATATCTGAGGGTTGCTTTGAGCTGACAGGGTATAAACCGGAAGAGTTATTGGAAAATAGCAAAGTGTCCTATAATGACATAATCTTATCGGATTATCGGGAGACGCTGAATAAATTATGGAAAGAAGAGCTAAAAAATAGATCGGTTTCACAGGCAGAGTATCCAATTATCACTGCAACAGGAAATATAAAATGGGTATGGGAGCAGTCACAAGGGGTATGTGATTCTCATGGTAATATCATTGCAAGTGAAGGATATATCACAGATATTACCGAACGCAAAGCAGTGCAAGATGCGCTAGTTTCTAGTGACAGCAGGCTTAGAAGAGCACAGGAGATCGCGCATATCGGGAATTGGGAGCTTGATTTATCTACTTACGACATCTGGGCTTCTGAGGAAGCCTGTAGAATTTATGGCATTGAGAATGGCATTGATTATTTGCCTTTAATAACAGTACAGCAGATTGTGGCAGAGGCAGATCGGCCTATGATGGATAATGCCTTGAAATCGCTGATCAATGGCAGTGCTGATTATAATGTGGATTATAATATTATCAGACCGAATGATGGGGTTAAAAGGACTTTGAACTCCCAGGCAGTTATTGAATATGATTCAACAGGAAAATCCGCTAAAATATCCGGCGTAATTCAAGATATCACTGAGAAGAAACAAGCGGAACTAATTTTGAAAGAAAGCGAAGAACGCTTCAGAACAATATTTGTACAGTCACCCTTCGGTATCGCATTGTTAGATTCCGTTTCGCATAAGATTTATCAAGCAAATAACAAATTTATTGAGATTATCGGCAGGACCATTGAAGAACTTAACCGTGTTAATTGGATCGATATCACACATCCGGATGATTTAAAAAATGACATTAATTTGTGGGAATCTTTTCAAAAGGGTGATATCACCTCATACAGTATAAATAAAAGGTATCTGCTGGCTGACTCAAGTTATGTATGGACGAACTTAACTCTATCAAAGGTCGAAGTCGAAAATTCCGCCGGTAAAATGCATATCATAATGCTGGAGGATATTACGCAAAGTAAGCTGGCCGAAGAAGAAATCCTTTATTATAGCTATCATGACCAATTAACCGGCGTATACAACCGAAGGTTTTATGAGGAGGAAATTAAGAAATTAGATAAAAATGAAAACCTTCCTTTTTCAATCATTGCAGGAGATGTGAATGGACTAAAACTAGTGAATGATGCTTTTGGTCATAGTCAAGGGGATGCACTTTTAAAGAGGGTTGCCGAAATCATTCAGTCAGTCTGCAGACCTGGTGATGTCATTTTACGTTGGGATGGTGATGAATTTATTCTTCTTTTACCATTAACGGGGACGAAAGAAACAGCAACACTGATTGAGCGAATAAGGAAAAAATGTTCAAAGGAGCTTATTAATGACATCAACATTAGTATTTCCTTGGGTTGGGATGTAAAAAAGGATTCAGAGCAAGACATTCGTGAAATAATGAAAAATGCCGAGGATCAGATGTATAAGCATAAAATGGTTGAAAGCGAAGGACTGCGCGGAAGCATAATAAAAACAGTAATACATACTCTGCATGAAAAAAGCCCAAGAGAAGAGATGCATTCTCAAAGGGTAAGCAACATTAGTCAAAGCATAGGGAAAGCGCTCCAATTGAACGATCTTGAAGTGAATAAGCTGAAGGCGGTAGGGTTATTACATGATATTGGTAAAATTGGTGTAGAAGGTAGTATCTTAGATAAAGTTGATGCTCTGACACAGAAAGAATATGATGAAATAAAAAAACATCCAGATATCGGGTATCGGATATTGAGCTCTTCTGCAGATATGAAGGAGCTTGCTGAAATAACCTTAAGCCATCATGAAAGATGGGATGGAAAGGGGTATCCCAAAGGATTAAAAGGAGAAGAAATTCCTATATTATCGAGAATTGTTTCAATCGCTGACAGTTATGATGCAATGACGAGTGATCGACCATATCGCAAGGCATTGACAGAAGAAGAAACGGTTAGTCAAATTCTTGCGAACGCTGGAACTCAGTTTGATGCAAGGATTGCTGAAATCTTTATCGAGGTTGTTGTACCTACCTTACAGCATTAAATCTCCCTTGATTATAAATAATGTCTGCTGAATAAATCGCACTGCGATTTATTCGCGCGGCGAAAGCCGCGCCAAAGGCAAAATATACATTGGCCGTAACACCCTTATGGATGAAAAAAGCAGCGAAATCTATGTATATGACTGGCGGTCACCGTTAGCCAGCGTTTTCTATCGATTTGGGATTGGAAAAGCATTCTATGATGCACCGAACGGTAGAATTTCAGGGGAAGTCAGCCTTAAGCGCCAATTTGAAATCCACCATGGAGTACTTGAATATTTTTTTGATGCCGATGTACAAATCATGGATGAATTTTTAAGAAAGCTTCTGTCCCAAAATGCCTCATCGAAAATGAAGACGATCGTAGAAACCATTCAGAAAGACCAGGACATTGTGATCCGGGATATGGAAAACGATCTGATGATGGTACAAGGCGTCGCGGGAAGCGGAAAAACTTCCGTTGCCCTTCACAGAGCAGCGTATCTTATGTATCAAGGTCTTTCCTCCAAATTATCGGCTCATAATATTATGATTATCTCCCCAAATACTTTATTTGAGAAATACATTTCCAATGTGCTGCCGGAGCTGGGGGAAGACAATGTAATCTCTGTCAACTTTGAAGAAATGCTCAAAACCATACTCCCCTCCGCACAAATACAGACCAGGCACCAGTTATTAGAAAACCTTATTACAAGTCAGGATAAAGAGAAAAGCCGATTGATGAAAAGAAGCATAGAATTTAAGACTTCCCCTCAATTCAAGGGAATCTTAGATCGGTTTATTGATGATATTCCGCGAAAATGGATTGAGTTCAGCGACGTTGATTACGATGGGAAATGCATCGCCAGCCGCTCCTTGTTAAAGGCTGAAATTTTAGACAAGAAAAGAATGGCACCGTTAGGCTTACGCTTAAAGCAGTTGGAGGATTCTATATTTTTAAAGGTACATGAAATGCGGAAAATCCGTATGAAAAAATTAAGAGACTTTGTGATGCAATATAAAGAGCATATCTTCGAAGTGGAGGAATTCGCCCGACTGTTATCTATTTCGGAAAGCACTGCTTTGATTCAGAATATTGATCGGTTTACCAAGCTGGATCTCTTTTCTGTATATAAAAAGCTGTTCCATGATTTAAACTATTTTCAACATCTGGCAAAGGGAATCCATCTGCCTGATGACATCGATCAAATTTTAAAATATACACAAGAAAACTTGAAAGGGGATCAACTGCACTATGAAGACGGTATCGTACTGGCATTTTTGCAATTAAAAATATACGGTTTTCGGTATGGCAAGTCCATGAAGCAAGTTGTAATTGATGAGGTACAAGATTATTATCCGCTTCATTTTGAAATATTGAAGCTATTGTTTCCCCAAGCCCGCTATACGATTCTGGGGGACATTTACCAAACCATTGAAAAACCGGAAGAACTAACTTTCTATGATCAAATAAACAAAATTTTAGACAAGAAAAAATCCATTTTGATTACCATGAACAAAAGCTTTCGGTGCACCAATGAAATCCTGAATTTCAGCAGGAAATTTCTGCAGCAAGGTTTCGAAATTGAAAGTTTCAGCCGTAAAGGAGAAGAGCCGAAGGTTTGCGGAGCACATGATCAAGCAGCACTTGACGAGCTGGTCATCAAGGAAATTCAGTTTTGTAAAGAGGCGAATTATCAGTCTATCGGTTTGCTGTGCAAAACGGAAAAAGATGCGCTATCCTTATATCGTCGCTTAACCGGACACCTAGAGATACGTTTCATCGGCAGTGACACGATTACGGACATCAAGGGAGTTTTTGTTTTGCCGTTATATATGGCGAAGGGTTTGGAGTTCGATGCGGTATTGCTCTGTGACACAGACAAAGAGCATTATTCCAGCGAGGATGATAAAAAGCTTTTATACATTGGGTGCACCAGGGCCCTGCATAGGCTCAGTCTGTTTTATACGGGGGAAATGAGCCCCCTGTTGTGCGAAAAAGCATAGAAGGAGGGATCTTATTTGGTTTATCAAAAAGTAGCCGGAATACTGGCTGATATCTTAGAGCTGGATGAGGAAGAGGTTACTCCGGACATGGAATTGACACCGGAATTTGAAATCGAGAAAATTCACATCGCAAAGCTGGTCATAGAATGCGAAAAAAAATTCAAAATTACGATACATGACGAAAAAGTTCATAGCTTCCACACAGTAAAGGACATTGTAAAGTATATTGAAAACACTCTGTCGGAAAATGACGGCAATGCTTCTGAAAGCTCTGAAGAGGAGCGGATGTGGTGGTATTATTCGTGATGAAAAAAGATGACGGTTTAACCGTCATTTTTTTAATAGATTTTCTCATGGTCGGAGTGGGGAGATTCGAACTCCCGACCTCTTGACCCCCAGTCAAGCACGCTAACCAAGCTGCGCTACACCCCGAAATATGTTTTTACCCATCAAAAAAGAAATTGGTCGGAGTGGCCGGACTTGAACCGGCGGCCTTTGCGTCCCGAACGCAACACTCTACCAAGCTGAGCCACACCCCGATTAACATTATTATATTACTTTAGGGGGAAAATGTAAATATTGATATTACGAACAAAACAAGAAATTGCTATATCATCCAAGTCTTCACTAGGATGGGAAGGCTTTTAAAATATTTTTTTTCGTTTCTTTAAGAATGTGGTAGTATAAAATAACGGAAATGTGGATGAGGGAAAGCCGAATAGATGAAGTAGGGGTAATATTATGTCATCACGAAATAGAGCATATTTTTATTTAATATTGGCTTTAACCTCATGGGGGAGCCTTTACGTTGCAAGCAAATATGTGTTGGAGATATTACCAAGCTTTACGCTGCTTTTTTTTAGATATTTTATTGCAATCTCCATTTTGCTTACTATTTATAGGAAATATCCAAAGGCAGATATAGAAAAAAAAGATTATAAGTATATCTTTTCAATAGGGTTTGTGGGATACTTCTTAGCCATTGGACTTCAACTATTGGGAACACATTATTGCAACGCATCGATGGCCTCTTTGATTACTTCTATGAATCCTGCAATGATAATTTTACTGGCAGCGCTTATGCTTCACGAAGGAATTACATTACGCAAGGGAGTTGCAGTTGGTATCACTTTGATAGGGACAGTTGTTATCGTAGGGAATTTAGGGACCGGAAATACATTGATAGGAGTAATCTTTTCTTTCGCATCCATGGTCGCATGGTCATTTACTTCAGTGTTAGTAAGGCTTTCCTGTCAAAAGTATGATTCAGTGATGGTGACGATTTATAGTATGATCGTTGGTCTGATATTTGCATTACCGGCATCAATAATAGAATTAAAGTACACGGCATTTCATATTGCTGATCTAACACCATTCATTGTAATATGGATTATTTACATCGGAATCGTATGCACTGCAGGAGGATTGCTTTTTTGGAACAAGGCGCTTGAACTTTTGGATGCTGCTACTTGCTCACTATTTTATCCAATACAACCCCTTACCTCAGCAATCTTAGGGGTAATGTTTTTAGGAGAAATGCTCAATTGGAATTTTATAGTTGGAAGTACTTTAATAATTGGTGGAATATTATACGCGGTTATAACTGATAAAAAGTACCATAACATATCATCGATAAAGAAAGTGCCGAAGTAATGAAAACTAATTTTGGAAAAGAGCGTTTAGGGAATGGTTATTTTTTATAATTAACAATATCTAGCCCCTTGCATATATTACTTATATGTTATATTTTTGTTAAATATTTTATATAAGTGTTGTAAATATTATTTATGGGTAATATAATACTAACATCTAGTCAAAATATGTATAATAATTTACAAAGGTGAAATACTTGAATAGAGTAAAAATATTACATGCATTAACTGAATCTCTAAAAGGTGTAAAATTCCAT
>CAZTEH010000079.1:0-18680 GCA_964612345.1 uncultured Oscillospiraceae bacterium
CGACCACTTCTCTCAATGCCTTATGGAGGAGATGACTCGCCATGTGATTTCTGGCTGTGTTGTTTCTGTCGGGAACTGATACTTGCGCGGTGACCTGTTCTCCAACCTGAATTTCACCTTTTGCAACGGTTACTTTATGCGCAAAAATTCCCTTGACCTTTGATATGGAAATAACGTCTAAAGTACTGTTATCACCTGAGATAGCACCGATATCGCTTGCCTGACCGCCGCTTTCCGCATAGAGCGGAGTTTGATCAAGCAGCAGAATGCCGGAGTCCCCTTCCACTAATTTGCTGACCGGTTGTCTGTCAAGGAAAAGCCCTTTTACAACAGCCTTGGAGGTCAATGTTTCATATCCGGTAAATTCAGTGGGTTTCTGATCCATGAACAGAACAGCGTCATCGGACCAGCCCTCGTCTTCATCTGATTTTCTGGCTGCTCTTGCCTGTTCTTTTTGATGGAGCATATTTTCGTTAAAGCCTTCTACATCGGCAGTGCAGCCATTTTCCTCAAGAATTTCCTGAGTCAGTTCCAGCGGGAATCCATAGGTGTCATACAGTTTAAATACCTTATCGCCGGATAAAACAGTTTTTCCTGCAACATTTAATTCTTTTACATATTCATGAATGATCGCAGTTCCCTGATCGATGGTCGCGCTGAATTTATCTTCTTCCACCGTAAGAATTTTATGGATATAGTCTCTTCTTTCGGTCAGTTCCGGATAAGCAGAACCAGAAACTTCAATTACTTTTTTAGACAAATCGGCAAGGAAATCGCCATGGATCCCAAGGAGCTTTCCATGTCTTGCAGCTCTTCGAAGGAGACGCCGCAGTACATATCCCCTGCCCTCATTGCTTGGCAGGATACCGTCGGCGATCATAAAGGTTACCGAACGGATATGATCCGTGATGATGCGTATGGATACATCCGTCTTTGCAGCGCCGTTTTGATAGGAAACTCCCGACAGATCTACGATCGCATTTAATATATATTGAATCGTATCTACATTGAAAATGGAATCCACATCCTGCATGATGCAGGCCAGTCTTTCCAAACCCATACCGGTATCGATGTTCGGATGAGCAAGCGGTGTATAATTTCCGGCTTCATCCCGATTGAATTGTGTAAATACATGATTCCAGAATTCTACATATCGGTCACATTCACAGCCCGGCTTACAGTCCGGATTGCTGCATCCGTATTTTTCTCCTCTGTCAAAATAGATTTCGGAGCATGGACCGCATGGGCCTGTCCCGATTTCCCAGAAGTTATCCTCCTTGCCGAGACGGACGATTCTTTCCTCTGGCAAGCCTATTTTATCCTTCCAAATCTCATAAGCTTCTTGATCTTCTTCATAAACGGTAGCCCATAACTTGTCTTCCGGCATTTTCAGTACCTTGGTAATAAATTCCCAGCCCCAGACAATGGATTCTACTTTAAAATAGTCACCGAAGGAAAAACTGCCGAGCATCTCAAAAAAAGTACCATGTCTGGCCGTATATCCGACGTTATCGATATCACCGGTTCGGATGCATTTCTGGCAGGTAGTCATCCTCTTGCTTGGAGGTGTCTCCAAACCTGCAAAATATGGCTTTAAAGGAGCCATACCGGAATTGATTATGAGAAGGCTCTTATCCTTTTCGGGAATCAAAGAAAAGCTCTTTCTTGCATAGTGATCTTTACTTTGATAGAACTCTTGAAACATGCTTCGCAATTCATTTAAACCAATTTTCTCCATTTATTATTATCCTCCTATTGTAGTCCTTTCTATCAATTTTCTATATCACAGTTGTATATATAATATGTACCCTTACCTCGATCTTTGGAATAATACATGGCTTTATCCGCTTTCTGGAATAAATCCGTGAAATTACCGGAATGATCGGGATAAATCGCAGCGCCAACACTGCAGCTCAGCTTCCATGAGGAGCCTTCCTTCAATTGAATGGTCTTTGGTACATTGCAGATATCAGCCGCTTTCTGCTTCAAATCTTCGTCGGAAATAATATTCTTCAACAATACGATAAATTCATCACCGCCGATTCTGCCCTTGATGTCTGTTGTACGCAGACAATGGTCGATTCCATTTGCCACTTCAGTCAATGCCTTGTCTCCTACGATATGACCGAGCTCATCATTGATTTCTTTGAAATCGTCGATATCAATAATAAACAATGCGTGTCTGCCGACCTTGCCCTCATTCTCAATGTAATCTGCAATGACCAATTCGCTGGTCACCTTATTGTATAAACCCGTCAGCAGATCATTTTCCGCTTTCAGCTTTAGCGTTTCATTCTTTGCCTGGAGTTTTTTATTTAGTATTTCCAATTCTTTTCTGTTTTTCTCCATGGCTACTCGATATCGGATCTGTCTCCAGACGATATAAAGAATCAATACAATGAAGAGATTAATGATCCGAAATGCCAGTGTGACCGTTGGATTCTGCATGTTCATGGCCTGCAGGTTAATGCCGATATCGGGTGCTGTTGATATGAGATACCAGTCGTTGATCCGGATGGGCATATAACAGAAATAGTCGGCTCTCCCATTGTCTGTATAGGAGGAAACTCCAGGTTTTCCGTCCGTAAAATCACGAATCACGTTCTCTGATTTATTTCCTTTGCTGAAAGTAACACTGTCCAGAAAGCTATATATGTTTTTATGATCATAAAAACCAGACATTCCGGAGGTCAGAATAAAATTCCCGTCTCTGTCAACGATCTGATATTGATGGCCGTTTCCGTTTGCAGCGTTATCCAGAATATTGTAGATATAATTCGTATAATACAAACCGGATACCTTACCGACTAACTGCTCATTCTGATAGATCGCCGACTCTAAAGCAATCATATCCCTGCCGTATAAAGCATTTTTATAAATAACGGAAATTCCTGTATCTTGGGTGGTTGAACCGATCAAATACTGCGTTTCGCTTAGATTGATGGTCGCACCGTTATTGGTATAGTATTCTCCGTCTAAGCGCGAAACCATCAGCGCACTGAAGGGAAGCTCGTTTCCAACCTTCTTTAATAATATTTTTGCTTCAGGACTGTCAATTTGCTCAAAGCTTGATAAGAGGCTGGATAAAGCGTAGACGGTATCCAGATCACTCTGAATTTTTTCCCGAACCATCGTTGCGCTCGTCCTGCTATTTTGTATCAAGTGCTCTTCTGCGGCAGCCTTGGTACTTCTTGTTATGATTGAATAAAAGTCATATAAAAATATGGTCAGTGTTACAGCAATTACTAAAAATAATATTGCTGCAATCCATTTGTTTAATCTCTCCAGCGCTTTCATTTCCTCATCACTTTCATAATGGGTCAGGTTCTGCGTTACTATGCATAGATACTGACCGATATATTATACCACAAGCAATAACACATTTCTATCAATTTTATTTAAGAAATGCCATATCAATGAAGTTGAGAACGGCTCTATTAGAATAACTCTAACCTGCAATTTATAATTTAAACCCTTCCGTAAATGTGGTAATATATTGGAAACAGATTGTTTTGATACGGAGATAAGGAAATGAAGAAAAATAACTTGGGAAAGACGGGCTTACGGGTATCCGAGGTCGGTTTCGGCGTTTTGACCGTCGGAAAGACCCAACTGAACCGATCCATTGACGAAGGCGCTGCTGTACTGCGTTATGGCTTGGAATGCGGGATTAATTTTTTGGACACAGCGGAGTACTATGAAACATACCCTTACATTAAAAAAGCGCTGCAAGGCACTAATTTTGAGCCTGTGATCGCATCCAAGAGCCTGGGTCACTCCTACCTTGAAATGAGGAATGCCATTGAGGAGGCTCGAACGGAACTAAACCGGGATGTGATCGATATCTTTCTGCTTCATGAGGTTAGAAATGATCCGGATTGGGATCATCGGGCCGGTGCCTGGGAATGCCTGCAGAAGGCCAAGGCAAAAGGATCTGTGAAAGCAATTGGCATTTCCACCCACCATGTGGATGTAGCTGCAAAAGCTTCTGAAATAAAAGAAATTGATTTGCTTTTTCCCTTGATCAACTTCAGAAGTTTGGGAATCAGAAAAGGCGCAGGATCCGGCACCAGGGAAGAAATGGCGGAGGAAATCAAAAAGGCTGCCGCTGCAGGAAAAGGTGTCTTTGCAATGAAGGTATTCGGCGGAGGTAACCTGACCGGCGATTATTTAGAAGCGATCCAATACGTCAGAAATATAGCAGGCATCTCTTCCATGATGATTGGATTTGGATTTCACCATGAAATCGACCGGATCATTGAGGTCATGAACGGAACCATCGATCCAGATTATGTCCCAGACCTCTCACATAAGAGAATCCGCATTGATCAAGGCGACTGTGAAGGCTGCGGGGCTTGCATTGAAAGATGCCCCAATCACGCGATTTTCAGAAACGATCAAGGACTTGCTGAGGTGAATCACAGCATTTGTCTGACTTGCGGCTATTGTGCGCCAAAATGCCCGGTGCGGGCGATTATCATGTACTAAAAAAGCGCCAGCCAGTGGTATTCTCTTGGAAACCGCCGTCTTTAAATGCTTCGCATAAAGACGGTAATAAGTTTCACGGTTTTCCTTGAGAATACCCTCGGCGCGGCGCTAAAAAGACATACTGATTACTGCCCTTTAGACTTCACATTCCTCTTCTTCATCGTGTTCGAATTCTTTCGCCGGATCATATCCTTTTAAGCCTTCCAATTCCAACCCGTTTTTTTGTGCGTAATTCCAGATCGCATTCTTCACTGCCTCTTCCGCTAATACGGAACAGTGTATTTTAGGCCCCGGAAGACCGCCTAATTCATCGATGAATGTTTTATTCGTAAAAGAAAGTGCCTCTTCCAGGGTTTTCCCGATAATCATATCGGTAGCAACACTTGAGGAAGCGATCGCAGAACCGCAGCCAAAGGTTTTGAATTTGGCATCTGTAATAACATTATCCTTTACCTTGATCGATATCTCCATCATATCTCCGCAAACAGGGCTTCCGTGATTGCCTACCGCATCTGGGTTTTCCATATCCCCGGCATTGTGCGGATGCATAAAATGCTCCATAACTTTATCATTATACATTCCCATAATAAGTACCATTAACCTTTCGTTGACTTCTTGTAAATTGGTGAGATCGCTCTCAGCTTTTCTACTATTTTAATTAGTTCTTCTACTGTATAATCAATATCTTCTTTCGTGGTAAAATCACCAACCGTAAATCGGATCGAACTGTGTATTTTTTCGTAAGGAAGACATAACGCTTTCAATACATGGGATGGAGTCAGACTTGCTGATGAACAGGCTGACCCAGTTGATGCGTAGATACCCTTCGAATCCATCAACAGAAGAAGCGCTTCCCCTTCAATATAGTTGAAAATAAAATTGATATTGCCCGGCAGCCTATATTCCATGCTGCCATTGATTTCAACTTCCGGTATCTTTGAAGTGATTTGTTCAGCAAAGTAGTTTCTCAGCTCAGTTAATCTTTTAATATGTTCTTCCAAATTCGCTTCTGCCAATTCGGCAGCTTTCGCGAAGCCTATGATTCCTGTCATGTTTTCTGTTCCGGCTCTCCTCTTGTTCTCTTGAGCGCCTCCATTCATGAAGCTTGGGATCACGACACCCTTCTTTATATATAGAGCGCCAACTCCCTTGGGACCGTATATTTTATGTGCTGACATGGACATCATGTCGATCCCTAGTTCCTTTACATTGATCGGTACATTGCCCAATGCCTGGACAGCATCTGTATGAAACCAGATTCCATGTTTTTTCGCAATATCAGTGATTTCCTTGATCGGCTGGATCGTTCCTATTTCATTATTGGCAAACATAATGCTGATCAATATGGTTTTTTCTGTAATGGCATTTTCCAAATCCTCAAGTGAGATTCGGCCCTTGTTGTCAATATCAAGATAGGTTACTTCAAAGCCTTCTTTTTCAAGATACTCACAGGAATGAAGCAATGCATGATGCTCTATCCTCGTTGTGATGATGTGATTTCCTTTGGCTTTTTTCGCCCTGGCTGTGCAGATCACAGCCCAGTTATCAGCTTCCGTTCCACATGATGTAAAATATATCTCACGTTCGTCGGCACCAATCAATTTGGCCACCTTCGCCCTTGCCTGATTGAGATCTGATTTTGCATTAAGCCCTATACCATATAAGCTGGATGGATTGCCAAACTTCTCGGAGAAATATGGCAGCATCTCTTCCAAAACTTCTTTCTTTACAGGAGTGGTTGCTGAATAGTCTAAATATACCTGACGCATGATAATGCTCTCCTTTCAGCTTGTGTACTACGTTACCTTCTCTATTATACCAATTATTTCTGAAAGATAAACAGTTATTTTTGCAATGGCGAAAAAATATCATAGTAATTCCGTGGGAAAGCTGTATTATAGACTTAGTAATTTTTATTTGTAAATATAATCAGTATTTATTTAGGATTAAATTCTGCCAGTTTATATCCTCCCTTCCAGGATTTCAGGATGACGGAGTATTCGTTACTGCTGATGTAATCCGAGCCCTCTCCGCTCATGTGCCAGCGGATCTTCATGCTCAGGGAAACATAATGAAGCAATTTGCTCTCTTGTTTGATTTCAATGAATTCCATTGATTTTACCATGTCTACATCGGTAGCATCCAATGCTCTAAGGTTTCCGATATCTTCCGATAATAAGGGATAGGTTTCAATCTGGCCCAGGTATTTTTCTGCCTGATCTAATTCGAGTTTGCCGTAATAAGCCTTTTGCAGGATGCTCGTTCGCTCCTCTAAGAGATTTTCAGCGATCTGATCACATGACTGTTCACTGAAACCGGAAAAAAAACCTGCAATAATAATGATTATTGCAGGTAGGATAAAAAGCCTATCGTATTTCTTCAAGTTTGTCCACCTCGCTCTCATCCATACTATATAAAAAAAGCAGCGTGAAAATTGTTAAATCACGCTGCTTTCCGATTCATTTTTTAATTTTTTTCTTTGCTTTTTTCGACACAGTCATCATCAACAAATCGAATCGACTCAAGATGTCCTTTAAAATGTTCACGGAATTTTCCGAGATATTCTTTTCTCAATTGAGCCTGCTCTTCTTTTTCTTCAGGAGTAAGGCATTCAACCTTTGATTTCTTTGCGAGTTCATTGATTCGATCAATTTTTTCCTTCGTTAACATAAAGATTCCTATCTGTATATTCTAATAATTAATTCCTACCTGACTATTTTACTATACCTTTACAAACTATTCAACTGTGTCTCGTCTATATCGATCAATATATTGTTTCCTTCAGCTTACTTTTCGTTCCAATCTCAGTTTGTCGGCAATGATAGCGATAAACTCACTGTTTGTGGGCTTGCCTTTATCATTATGTACCGTGTAGCCGAATAGGTTATTTAAAGTTTCAATCTTGCCACGGTTCCAGGCGACCTCGATTGCATGTCGGATTGCTCTTTCCACTCTACTTGGAGTTGTATTGTTCTTTTTCGCAATAGCCGGATAGAGTTCTTTCGTTACTGCGCTTAGAAGATCCATATCTTCAACCACCATGGTAATGGCATGTCGCAAATACTGATATCCTTTAATATGCGCCGGTACTCCAACTTCATGGATGATATTGGTGATATCAATTTCCAGATCATGTTTCTTTGATTCATCGGTATTTATGATGGATCTTGAAAAAGTTCCCTTATTTGACTGGCTGATCGCCTGTTCATGGCCGGAAATCTGATAGATTCTCTTGGCAAGAATATTTAAATCAAATGGTTTTACAACATAATATTCTGCTCCGAGATTGATTGCTTTCTGTGTGATGGATTCCTGCCCGACCGCTGATAACATGATAATCTTCGGAGAGCTTTCCAACTCCATGCCGTTTATCTTCTCTAAAACTCCAAGACCGTCCAGATACGGCATGATCATGTCCAAAATTAAGACATCCGGTTTTTCTCTAAATACTGCCTCTACTGTCTGCATCCCATCATGGACGGTAAATACAATATCAATATTTTGTTGAGTTTCGAAAAAATCTGTGAGAATTTCGCAGAAGTCCTTGTTGTCATCAGCTATTCCTACTCTAATTTTGTTAGTCATTGACATATCCCCCTTTAGCTTTACGCAAGTTTTTTCCATATTCTTTACAGTCGTACATAATTCCCTATGAATACTATACTAAAGAATTTCTTTTTCTTTTTCAAGTGCCTGAAATTAGAAAGTTACGCTAATTACTAATGGTATTCGACCTTATTCGACATTTGAATCATAAAGCATCCATTCGATGAAGATACCATATCCCTTTTGCGGGTCATTTACAAAAACATGTGTTACTGCTCCAATGATCTTGTTATTCTGAATAATTGGGCTCCCGCTCATGCCCTGAATGATACCGCCGGTCTTTGCAAGCAATCTTTCATCGGTTACTCTGATAATCATGCTTTTTGTGCTTGCTTTCGTCTGTCGGTTGATTTTCTCAATCACAATGCTATACTTTTCAATCTTATCGCCTTCTAAAGTTGTTAAGATAAATGCGGGCCCTTTTTTTATTTCATTCTGATAGCCGATCTGAAGGGGCTTCTGATAAATCGGGTTGCCGATTTCATCGTAGGTTTCGCCGAAAATCCCATATTCCGTATTCAGTGACAGCTTGCCAAGAGGTTTATCGGCTTCGTAAAAGATACCTTTAATTTCTCCGGGGCTGCCGGCTTTTCCCTGCTTTACTGATTCAACCTTTGAATTCAAAAGTTCACCTTGCGCTACCGAAAGAACGGTTCCGGTCTCAGGGTCTGTGATTGCATGCCCTAAGGCTCCGAAGGTGTTGTTGGAAGGGTCATAGAATGTCAATGTGCCAATTCCCGCTGTCTTATCCTTTACCCATACACCGAGTTTGTAAAGATTGTCTTCCACTGATAAAACTGGGGTTAGATTAATATTCATAATATCATCTTTTCGTTTTACTTTCAATCGGACATCTTTTTTTATTTTGTTGATGATCTCCTTAACTTCTCTTGCATTATTCACTTTTGTCCCATTTATTTCAAGGATATTGTCGCCGATTTGCAAGCCCGCATCCAATCCGGGATTGATGAATTTTCCTTCTGGTGTTTCAATTTCTTCCAGACCTACGATCAATACCCCTTTCACATTCATTTTCACTCCGACAGAATGACCGCCGGGTATGAGTACCCTTTCAGGTAGAACACTTATGGTTACTTCTTTCAGCGGCAGTTTTATGATCTTTGTTTCATTTTCGAATATCTTGATATCACTCGGAAGATAAGACAAAAAGCTGCCAAATGCCATGAACGATGCAACAATAAAAGTAAGAATCAGATAAGATCCTTTTCTCAAGACTTCTTTATACATTCTCAACCTCCATCTAGCTTTCAAAATCCTGTAAAAGTTCATCCAACTCATCCGATGAATGTTTGATAACACCCTTCTGGAATAGAGCCTGATCCGCAATACTTAAAAGTGAGAATGCAATGTCTGTCTCTTTGATCAAAGATTCCTTTCCTTCTTCATCATAATAGAAGATCATGATTACCCCATCGACTTCCTTCACGAGATAGTATCCCTCATTTGTCGATTCGTCAGGGTTGGTTCCGACATCGGTTCCGGTGCCATCCGGGGTATCCATATTGTCATTGCCTATGATATTGTCCAGAATATCATAGTATCCGCTGTCTCCTTGATTCAGCGCATCCTCCGTTGTGACAGGATATTTTGTATCGGCCTTAACATCATCTGGAGAATCCTTATCGATAGGCGCCTGATTTACCCAAATACCAAACGCGAACAATGCCAAAAGGATAATATAAAACAGCTTTCCCTTTAAAAAGCTTCTTCTTTGATTAAACATTGCCATCACCTCGAATTTAGTGTTGACAATTTCAGAGTATTTTAAACGGTTATTTTGTCTCTGAATTTCTCAAAGGTTTTATCTCCGATACCGCTGACATTTTTAATGTCCTCAATGGAATTGAATTTCCCATTTTCGTTTCGATAATTTATGATTTTTTCAGCAGTTGCAGGCCCGACACCGGTCAGCTGCTGCAACGTCTCGGAGTCTGCTGTATTGATATTGATCAGTTTTGATTGGACAGTACCGGTTTGATATGTAAAATTCAATGACGGCGCTCCTGATTGACTCTTCTCCAACTCTTGCCTGGTTGGAATATAAACCTTTTGTCCGTCTGTTAAAATTTCGGCTTGATTGGTTCCGCGCATATCCGCTTCCTTCGTCAGACCACCGGCTTTTTCGATTGCCTCGAATATACGGCTCCCTTCAGGAAGCTCAACGACGGCAGGATTCGCAACGGCGCCGGCGATATCAACCATAATCATGATTTCATCCTCAATCGCCGAAACCGTTGTTGGTTCACTGTTCTCCACGCCGCTATCCGGAATCAGGGAAACCATCATATCCTGATCCTCTGTATTTTCTTTCATCAAATAAAAAGCAAAGGCAATCGCAAGGAGAATAATCCCTGCAATTACCTTGATCAACAGCTTCTTATTCTGTTCAAAATATCGCATAAAATTCATATCCATAACCCCCAATGTAATATACCATAGCATTACCAATACCATAATATTACATTATATGGATAAATATGTCAATTGAGAAAATATATTTCTTTTCTTCTTATCTCTACTTCCGCCCTGTCATAATGAATTTCTGCAAAATCACAGAATGTGGACAATACCATCTCCGGACTTAGATTTGCTGTGCTGCCGGCAGAGAGTTTCGTTGTTATCATAATATTGTTATTGTCAACTACGATTGTAATTTCTGCAATCATCGGCTTGATATTGAGTTCGATGTCCTTACCGCTTTTCCTTGAATGCTTTAAGACGACAATCTGATCACGGGTCATATACTTCTCTAATATTTCTTTGATATTCCCGTCAAAATTGCCCTCAAGGGGTATTCGGAGCTCGTAATCGGCATATTCCGTCAGGGCAGCAAGTGTTTTTCCACCTGGAGGAAGCTCCTCGCAGGAAGAGACCTCGACTCCTTCCGGCATGATTGAGTTGATTTTCTCAAGTATATATCCTGTTTCGTAAGATTCCATTGTATCAAATTCAAGATATTCGCCGGAACTGGAATACCCCAGTGACAGCGGTTGTGCAAAGCCCATTTTTGGATGCGGATTAAAACCTTGAGAGTATTGGAGTTTAATTCCGGTGCGTTTAAAGGAACGCTTGAAAAGCCGCAGCAGATCCAAATGGGAGATATATCGGATATTCCCTTCCTTAGAGAATTTGATCACGTATCTGCTCACAGTGTTGCCTCCTTTGTGCATTTTACCTTCTGGTTGATCCCGCAGCCGATGCAATGATCTCTGCAATCGGGACTCTGTATTCCAGCAGTTGCCTTACTGTTTTCCGAAATCAAAAACTCTTTTGAAATTCCGGTATCTACCAGATCCCAAGGAAGAATTTCATCAACTGATCTTTCTCGCAGGGCATAAAAGTCAGGGTCGATGCCTGTTTCCTGAAAGGCCTTGATCCAAAGATCATATTTGAAATGCTCCCGCCATCCGTCAAATTTACAGCCGAGGTTTACCGCTTTGATCAGCACATCACTAACACGTCTGTCCCCTCTTGCAAAGGCAGCCTCCATATGACTTGCATCGGTACCATGGTAATTGAACGAGACGCCTTTTATGCTTTTCAGCTTATCCTTCAAATAGTAATGCTTTTCGCGGAACATCCCCGAGGAATCCTGCGGAAACCATTGAAACGGCGTATGGGCTTTCGGAACAAAATTGGATACACTGATGGTGACGTTGAACCTTCCACGCTTCCCGGTAATTCTATAGTTGAGGTCGGTGATATTCTTAGCGATCACTGCGATTCCATCCAGATCCTCGAAGGTCTCAGTCGGCAGACCGACCATGAAATAGAGCTTGATGTTGGACCAGCCCAGTCCGATGGCCTGCTCGACCGAATGATAGATGTCATGGTCTGTAATGGATTTATTGATTACATCTCTAAGCCTTTGTGTTCCGGCCTCCGGGGCAAAGGTCAGGCCGGATTTCTTGTAACCCTGTATCTCTTCTAAAACTTTGAATGAAAAGGAATCCAGCCTCAAGGAAGGCAGAGATAATGAAACGTTGTTGTCCTTGCATATCCCCATCAATTCCTTAACCAGGGGCTCGATTTCCGAATGGTCGCTGGTGGAAAGCGATAAAATAGATAGTTCTTCATGCCCTGTAGCAGCCAGCTGCTGAGCAGCAATTTCCTTTATTTTATCCTTGGAACGCTCCCGGACGGGACGGTAAATCATTCCCGCCTGACAGAATCTGCATCCTCTGGTGCAGCCCCTGAAAATCTCAACAACAGCCCTGTCATGAACCGCTTCAATAAAGGGAACGATACTATTCACCGGGAAATCCACTTGCTCTAAATCTTCTACGATGCGCTTTTCTACAACATCAGGTGCTTTGTCGTAATTCTTTATGATTTCTTTAATGGTACCGTCCTCCTGATAAACGGGAGTATAAAACTTTGGAACGTATACGCCCTTAATTTCTGATGCCATCTTTAGAAAGGCGTCCTTGTCCGTCCCGGAATCTTTCCACCAGCTGTGTGCTTCACAGACCTCTACGAGAACCTCTTCCCCATCACCGATCATAAAGAAATCGATAATATCCGCCAGAGGTTCCGGATTAAAGGCACACGGTCCACCGGCGACTATGAACGGAAAACTTTCGTCACGATCGGCACTTTTATATGGGATGTCGCCTAAATCCAGCATGTTGATGATATTGCTGAAGGACAGCTCATATTGAAGAGTAAACCCGAGAATATCCAGTTCTTTGACCGGAGATTTCGTTTCCAGCGTGAATAAAGGCATGTCCTCATTTCTCATCAAAGTCTCCATATCGAGCGCCGGAGCAAAAATACGCTCACAGTAAACCGATTCCATTTTATTTAGAAGATGATAAATGATCTGAAGTCCCAGATAGGACATTCCAATTTCATAGGTGTCCGGAAAAGCAAAGCCGAATCTTGTTTTGATTTGTGTAACATCTTTCTTTGCCGTATTCAATTCACCGCCGGTATATCTGGCAGGTTTATCAACCCTCATTAAAAGCTTGTCCAACTGTTTTGTTAATGTCATATTTATTTAAATTCCTTTCCATTGATTCCCTCGAATCTGTCTTATTATTTGATTCTGCCCTATCCCATTCGTTTAAAGTCCAGCAATTTTTGAAAGTCTGCATAAATGCCGCAATAATAGATACCGTTTAGCAGTTCGGTTTCGGTCAACTGGCCCTTATATTTCCCCTTATCGCTGACGACGGTAAATAGCCTGCATTCCAATGGCTTATACCGTTCAATGATCTTGACTGCCTTCATGTCTTCTCTGCAGACCAGAATTTTGGGAATACCGCTTTTATTTCCGGCTTCGATATTTCTGGTTATCTTGTAGAAAATAAATCCGTGATCCTGCTTTCGCGCAACATAAAGATTGATTGCCAAAGCAGACAGGAATAAATTCAATACATTATATTGTATCAAGTAAATGCCCAAAAGGAAAAGAAAAACTGAAAATAATAAAGAAAAAAATCGGGAAATTTTCTGAGATCTGCCGTAACCCAGGAAAATAGCAAGATAGAGATCCGTTATTTTACCGCCGTCGAGCGGGTAAAACGGCATTAAATTATAGAGCGCAAGCACTGCATTGGCCAGGATTACCGGTACGAGCCAAGGTAAATAGAAATAAAGATACAAACCATACAGCAGAAATGCGATAAGGATATTAAAAAAAGGCCCTGAAAGATGAATCAGCAGCTCGTCGACTGGTTTGACAAAGCCTTCTCGGATATGAAGTACACCCCCAAATAGACCGAAAGAGATTTTTTCGGGAGTATAGCCTAATTTTACAGCTGTAAATTTATGAACCAATTCATGAAGAAAGGAAAAAATCACCGATGCAGCAGCAAAGACGGCATTTCCCGACAGCACAACCATCGAGATCAGTAGAAATAAGGAAAAATGTAATTCAACTCTCGTATTCCATATTTGAAACTGAAACATGGCAGGAAAATTAAAATTCAATATAGTCTGCCGGATTAACTATTTCGTCCTTTACCCACAACTCAAAGCTTAAATGTCCGTTGTTTTCAGGGCTGACGGAAGCGATAAGCTGACCCTTTTTAACCTTCTCAAGTGATTCAACATATACTTGGCTGCAGCCTCCGTAAATTGAGACGATATCGTCTCCGTGAACAACTTTGATATATTTCCCGTATTGGCTGCTTTCCCCTATTTCTGAAACGATTCCCCCTCCAACTGAAAACACCTGTAATTCTTTATCCGTTTGAAATTTCATACCACGCTCAAAGCCATTTTCCGCATTCTCGAAATAACTGGTTTTTTCACCAAAGGTTGATATGATTGCCGCCTCATCGGCAGGCGGTGAAAAAGCAAGTTTGCTTTCGCCCCTTTGAAAGGCTGCCGCAATGGTTTCAGGCACTTCTTTTACCTTGGCTGCAATATCTTTTGCAGACTGAAAGATATCTGCAACCTTATAGTCGCGATCCAGCTTTGCCTGAATGTTATCCAATCCCTTATTTACAATTGCTATGTCCATTTTCTTGATGACGATGACTAAAAGCACAATAATGATGCAGACCAATATCTGCTTTACAAGAGTAGCGCCGTAATTTTTTCTTCTTTTAATTGATCTTCTGCCCCTATACATAAAAATAACCTCCTTGTCGCTGCTTCAATTAAGCATATTAACGAGGAGGTTAAAATATTACCTTGATTCACAGAACTACATCAGGGAATCGATCGAGGTGCCGATGATCTTTTCGATCCTAAGGATCATCGCCTTGTTATCCTTGATTCTTTCACTGATTCGTTCGACGGCTTCCTGATTTCCCTTGAATTTCTCTAGAATATACTGCATACGGTCATCCAGGCCCACATATTGATCTTCCTTCACCATCCGGTCAGCAAGGCAGATAATATCCTTCTCCTTGATTTCTTCCTGACTTGGGTCACAGTAATAAAACATATGGATCTTGATAATGTCAGCTTCCTGATCATATCCTAAATCGGAGGCAATTTCCGCTCCGATATCCCAATGGTTGTCTTCGACTCTTGCGATGTCATGAATCAGTCCCGCACCCTGGATCAATCCCAGGTCAAGGTTGCAGCCTCTGTCATTTAAAGCCTTTCCGATTCTCAGTGCAGTCTCGGTTACCATGATGCAGTGTTTGATTACATGATCAGGCGTATTGTATTTCTTCAATAGTGCCAAGCATTCTTCTCTTGACGGATGTTTATTAGCCATAGATTTCTCCCAAACGATTTGATGGAATTATTATACCACAATTTCTGATAATAATTGACATTATAATTACTTATTGTTATAGTTAAGTTAAAATTCAACAGGAAATTCATTAAATATTTAAATAAATAAAGGAAGTGTTTGAATCATGAGTTATGCCGAAATGTTAGACGCAATAATTTCCGAAAGCGAACTATCTCTCAGACAGATTTCAAAGCTATGCACACAATTCGAAATTACTATAACACCATCCTACATATCACAGCTGAAAAATGGAAAGCTTCCCCCACCCTCTCCTGAAGTGTCTCTGGCATTGGCTAAGGTCTGCAACAGCAAAAACCAGTCCCAGCTCGTTTTCCAAGGCTATATGGAAAAAGCACCTGAAGTGATAAAAGAATATATGCTTGCATCTTCCCAGCTGAACAGAATTATGCTGGAATCGCTTTGCAAGTCTGAAACCAATACGATATCGAAGGAATCCCTCGATTATCTTAAGAATCTCGATATTCTATCCACTTTGGAGATGTCATCACGATATATCAGTAAGGATAATAGTATGAATGCATCGGATTTGATCAGGGAAATCACGTTGTCAAGCGGAGGTGTTTCAAAAATTCAAGCTCAAGGCGATATGATCAATTTCTTTTTGGGCGATACCTCAATGAGTCCGACAATTCCCGTTCATTCCTACATATATATTCTGCCGACTAAGTTGGAATTATTAAAAGAACGTGATATTATCGCATTTTATCCCAATAACAGAAAGCAGGCAACATTAAGAAGGATCTTTTACTCCAATGATAAGATTCTTCTGATCCCGGAGGATAAAACCTTTCAGATTTATATCATAGACAACTTTGAGGATATCGATTACCTGGGTAAAGTTGTATCCTATAAAGTTGATCTGTAAAATAAAGGGCTATCTCGATATTTTGAGATAGCCCTTTGATTTTTAATTTATTCGTCGAAATACTCAAATTCATAGTCGAACACACGAATGGTATCGCCTTCTTCCAGACCCAGCTCCTTCAGTTTTTCGATGCCTCCGTTCTTTTCCATGTACTTATACAAGTATCGTAAAGAACCAAAATCGTTGAAGTTGGTAGAGTTGAAGATCTTGCGAAGCTGTTTTCCATCCAGAATGTAGTTGTCGCCAACCTTGGAAGCATAGATTTCTCTGTAATTTACGTCCTCTTTGTCTTTTTCAAAGTCGAAAAGTTCATAGACTTCTTCTTCCTGAGGCTCTTGTTCCAGTCGATGCAGTTCTGCCGCGGCAGCTCCCAGAAGTTCCTTGACGCCCTGATTGATCGGAGCGGAAATAGGAAATACCTGGTATCCCTTTTCTTCCACATAGTTTTTAAAAGAGATATATTTTTCATCATCATCTTCCAGCAAGTCCATTTTATTGGCAGCTACCAGCTGTGGCTTTTTCAGGAGCTTATCTCCGAAAGAAGAGAGTTCCTTGTTGATCTTTTCGAAATCTTCAATTGGGTCTCTGCCCTCTGAGCCGGAAATGTCAACGACATGGATCAGCAGCTTCGTTCGTTCAATGTGTTTCAGGAAATCAAGGCCCAAACCGGCACCGGTATGAGCACCTTCAATAAGTCCTGGGATATCAGCCATTACAAAGCCTGTGTCAAATATTTCGACCACTCCCAAATTGGGCGTAATCGTCGTAAAATGATAATTTGCAATTTTCGGATTCGCACTGGTACAGATCGATAACAAAGTTGATTTTCCAACGTTTGGAAAACCGATCAGACCGACGTCTGCAATCAGCTTTAACTCCAGCAAAACACTTCTGGATTGGGCGAAGCCTCCTGCTTCTGCAAAATTCGGAGCTTGTCTGGTGGAAGATTTGAAATTCACATTTCCTTTTCCACCCTTTCCGCCTCTGGCCGCAACAAAGCTATCGCCGTCCTGGATCAGATCTTTCATGACCAGACCGCTTTCCTCGTCAATTACAACGGTTCCCGGCGGTACTTTGATCACAAGATTTTCACCTTGTTTTCCGAACCGGTTATATTTCATGCCGTTTTGGCCGTTTTCCGCATCATATTTTCTTTTATAACGAAAATCCATTAACGTCCTCAGGCTGTTGTCAGCTTGAAAGATGACATCTCCCCCTTTTCCGCCATCACCGCCGTTCGGTCCCCCCTCGGGTACATATGGTTCTCTTCGGAAAGAAACACAGCCATCGCCGCCCTTCCCGGATTTAATGGATATTTTAGCTCTATCTACAAACATAGCTTCACCTCCTAATTCTATTTCCCCTTTTTCTGCTAGTTAAAACAAGCCCCTATATTAAATATAGGGGCTTAATCTTTTTCGCTTACGCTTCCTTCGGATATACGCTTACTTTTTTTCTTGTTTTGTCGTATCTTTCGAACTTAACAGCTCCATCGATCTTTGCAAACAAAGTATCGTCTCCGCCGATTCCTACATTATTTCCGGGATGAAATTTAGTCCCTCTCTGTCTTACGAGAATACTGCCTGCGCTTACTACCTGGCCATCGCCACGTTTCACGCCCAGTCGTTTCGATTCACTCTCTCGACCATTCTTGGAACTACCGACTCCTTTTTTACTTGCCATAGACTACACCTCCTTTTTTCCTTGTGCTGTCTTTGCTTTATTATTAATGCTAAAGATTATTATTCCGCATCCTTAGCTGCTGGCTTTGCTGCCTTTTTTACTGCCGGCTTCTTTTCGGCTGTCGCTTTTCCTGCGGTAGCTTTCTTAGCTGCTGGCTTTTTCTCCGCGGTAGCTGTGGTAGCCTTCTTAGCTGCAGGCTTTTTTTCTTCTGCTGGCTTTTCTGCGGCTGCTGTTACTGCTGCGGGTTTTTCAACTACTTTCTTAGGTGCCGGTTTTCCGTCAGCTGACAATGATTCGATTTTGACCATTGTATAAGGCTGTCTATGTCCCTGCTTCTTTCTGTAGTCCTTCTTTGACTTATATTTGAAGATGATAACCTTTTCACCTTTACCATTTTCAACTACTGTGCCAAAAACCTTTGCTTCTTCTACGATTGGCGTACCAACCTGAACTTTTTCACCGTCGTTCAGTACCAATACTTTGTCAAACGTAATGTCATCACCTGCTGAAACATTCAGCTTTTCAATGGTAATAACGTCGCCTTCCTGTACTCTGTACTGCTTTCCGCCGGTTTCGATTACTGCATACATATTCCTTTTTACCTCCTCTATCCAGTCTCGCCATCGAGGGTAGCACTAGGCTTTTCAATGAACCCATTCTGAGCGGCTTACAGTCATTTATAATATCATACAAGCCATGTTATGTCAAATAAAATTGTCAAAAATCTTGTGAAATAAGAGAAATCTTAAATGAAAAAGTAAATGCAATTTTTAAGGGTTCCAATTGCGGTTAGTCTCG
>CAZTEH010000080.1:0-7011 GCA_964612345.1 uncultured Oscillospiraceae bacterium
CAGGATCATCCGGCACAACATGGCGTAATATCATGATTGATGCTTTAGAGGAAGTTGGAGCTGAGTACAAGGATGCAGGCAAAATTGCTGATTACAAAATTGTTAATAACGTTAACAATGGAGATGCAACCGAGCAGGCAAACATAATTCGTGACTTTATTTCACAGGAAGTTGAAATCATACTTGTAAATCCAAACTCACCGGATGCTTTGAACGGAGTGATCCAGGAAGCTCAGGACGCAGGGATACTTGTACTTGCTTTTGACGCTACCGTAACCGCTCCTGATGTTACAAACGTAACACTTGATCACTATGCATGGAATTTAAAGAACGTAGAATTTATCGCCGAGACAATGGGTGGTAAGGGCTACATCATTCAGGTTCATGGACTTGACGGACATCCGGCTGATAATGAACGTTTAAGAGCCACTGAGGATGTACTGAAGAACTATCCTGACATCACGATGATTGCAAACACTTCAGGTGGATGGGATCAGACAAAAGCAAAGGAAGTAACAACTCAGATCATCGGTTCCGGAAAACAGATCGATGGCGCAATCACACAGGACGGCATGGGCTTTGGCGTATTTTCAGCATTCAAGGATGCCAACAAGCTTCCAAAGGTTATGTTTGGTGATCCGGGAACTGCATTCTTCAAGGAATGGAAAGCACTCCGTGATGCAGGCGCAGACTTTAAGGCTTGCGCACAGCCAAATCCTCCTGGAATCGGTGGAACCGGCTTCAGAATCGCTTTGAACCTCTTCAACGGTATGGAATTCAATGATGGAGTTTTAGTAGACGGTACATACTTCTATAAGGTCAGCTCCTTCTATACTGATGAGAACTTCGACGAAGCTTGGGAAATGTTGAAAGACAAGCCGGACGATTATCTCTTAAGCGAGATCATGTCACAGGAAGCAGTAGACGAACTGTTCAAATAACAATAGCTTAACATTTAATAAATAATTTTAGGAGGCAGGTTTACACTGCCTCCCTAAATTATTATACTAGTATTACAGAAATTATATATTTGGGCCAATTTAAGCATATTTAATTGTACGAAGTTAGTGAATGAAAGATGGGTGGAACTTGTATGATTTTGGAAGTCAAAGGAGTTAGAAAGTGTTTCGGAGGAGTGGTAGCCCTTTCAGATGGAAATCTGGTCTGTCGATTAGGGAAGATAACCGGTCTCCTGGGAGCGAATGGTTCGGGCAAAAGCACCATTTCCAAAATAATTACCGGTGTTTATAATGCCGATTGCGGTGAAATAAAATATGGCGGACAGCCTGTAAAATATAAAAATCCCAATGAAGCCAGACGGGATGGTATCGCCATGGTATTTCAGAACCTAAGCCTGGTGCCGGATTTAACGGTGTGGCAGAACATTGTTCTCGGATCGGAGCGGAAAAAAGGCATTGGATTGGATAATAAGTCTGCAAAAGAGATTTCAGAGGAGATCATCAGCAAGCTTCAGCCGGGGCTTGATATTAATAAGAAGGTGAACCAGCTCAATCCGGGGGAAATGCAAATCGTGGAAATCGCAAAGGCGATCTCTGCAGAACCCAGGCTGCTCATCCTTGACGAACCCACGGCAGCCCTGGAGCAGGCTCAGGTAAAAAACCTTTTTAATTACATGCGGCAGCTTGCCAATCAAGGAGTTTCGATGATTTTTACTTCCCATAGAATGTGGGAAGTCATGGAGATTTGCGACGATGTCATCATATTCCGAAACGGAGAAAACGTTGCAAGCATCGATTTTAACGAAGAAGGCAAGGATGCCGAAAAAATAATCAGCTACATAACTGGAGAAACAAAGAAGGTAACTTGTGAAATTGCGGAACGGGAGATTGCCGGTGAAACCGTTTTAAGTGTTAAGAATATGAACTACGGCAAGCATCTGAAGGATATCTCATTTGAATTAAAAAAAGGTGAAGTATTGGGAATCGGAGGTCTTGCGGGACAGGGTCAGAATGAACTCATGCTGGCGCTTGCGGGAGCTTATCCGGATATAAAATGTGAGGCTGAAATCAGTGGAAGGAAAATCAAGCTGACCAGGCCGGTCAATGCAGTAAGAAACAGTATGCTGCTTGTGCCCGGGGACAGACAGCTGGAGGGCTTATTCCTTAAGGACTCTTTATATAAAAATATCATATTCCCCAAACTGGCTTTAAAGCGTCAACCCATTTTTACTCCTTCCAAAAAATATAGGGCGGAATGCGAGAGCATCGTGAAATCTCTTTCCGTCAAAACACATAATATCGATACCTCTGTGGGAACTCTTTCCGGAGGGAATCAGCAGAAGGTCGTTGTCGGCAAGTGGCTTACCTTTGATATCAATGTTTTGCTCCTGGCCGACCCGGCAAAAGGGGTGGATATCGGTGCGAAAAGGGACTTATATCAATATATTTTAGACCTTGTAAAGGAAAAGAATACAAGTGTAATATTATACGCCAGTGACAGTGAAGAGCTGATTCAATATTGCGACCGGGTTCTTATCATGTATGAGGGACAGATCGTAGATACACTTGAGGGGTGCAACATAAATGAGGATGAAATTGTTTCCGCATCCATGCGTGTCAACCGGACAGCGGAGGTGGGCTAAATGAATAAAATTACAAAGGATTCACTCGTTTCAGGTATGAAGCAGGCTGTTTTAAAGCAAGAATTTTCAAGTATCTTGATCCTTTTGCTAATGTTTACGATTACCGTAATTCTTCAGGATAATTTTTTTGAATCCAGTTCCGTTTTCAGGAATATCAATGCGTTTGCTCCGCTGATCCTGCTGGCAATGGGGCAGGCGGTAGTGATCATATCCGGAGGACTCGACCTCTCCGCGGGCGCGGCACTTTCCCTTCTGACCTGTGTCCTGACTTATATTATGAAGCAGGATGATCCGGTTACAGGAGTATATGCCATTGCCATTGCATTTGTAGTTGCCGTGCTGATTGGAGTGATCAATGGGATCGGAATCGGGTACCTAAGGCTCCCGCCGGTCATTATCACCTTTGCGACTTCTTACATATGGCTGGGAGCAGCCCTTTTTATCCGGCCTACTCCGGGAGGAGAATCGGTAAAATGGTTCAAGGTTTTCTATGATACAAGATCAGCAGAGGGGATTCCCGAGTTTGTCAGGGTAATCGGTTCGGTTTTTCAGCCTGCTTTGGTGCTGGTACTTGTTGGCTGCCTGATCTGGTATGTGATCAGCAAGACGAAAATCGGAAGATATATATATGCCGTGGGCAGCAGCAATGACAATGCTTATGCCACAGGGATCAACACGGCTAAGGTTCAGATGATGGCCTGTATCATCAATTCTGTATTCATTTTCCTGGCCGCATTGTTCTTTGTCGGACAGAATCAATCCGGAGACGCAAGGATGGGTGATCCCATGACTTTAAAAGCGATTGCGGCTGCGGTTGTCGGCGGTATTGCACTGACGGGAGGCCGGGGAAGTATTTATATGGCCATCGTCGGAGCTTTAATTCTTAGTTTTGTGAATAAGATCATATTTTTTGCGGATATTCCAAATGCATATCAGACCCTTGTCAGCGGACTGATCATCATTGTTGCCATAGCTGGTTCCATGGCGTATTCGCACTTAAATAAAAAGGCAATACTAAAGGAGGGCAAATAATATGGAAATCATGAAAAATAATAAAAAAACCATTGTTGCTTTTCTTCTGATCATATTCCTTTTTATCCTTGGAGAGATCATCGTATCAGACTTTTTAAGTGTAGGGCAGATCCTTCTGACCATAAAACTGTCCTCCTTTATCGCATTGTTTGCACTTTGCCAGATGATCGTCATCGCGGCAGGGGGCGCCGGACTTGACCTGTCGGTAGGGTTTACCGCAACATTGACCGCGATATTGACGGCAACGATCATGGACGGAAAGAATGAAAACCTGTTGACGGCCATACTGGTAGCCTTGGTGATCGGAGCTGTGGTCGGCTTCTTAAACGGAGCGCTGGTTGCATATGTCAAGCTTCCGCCGCTGGTTGTCACAATGGCAATGGCAAGTATTATTCAAGGGTTCATCAACGTTTATACAGCGGGGGCAAATATCACGGGTAAGCCCTCACCGATCCTGCAATCCCTTGCGGCGCAATCAACCGGAATATTCCCTAATATTTTGTTCGTATTGATCGTTGTGGCTGTGATCGTGATGATCCTTCTTTATAAAACCAGATGGGGGTTAAAGCTCTTTGGGGTCGGCACAAACGAAAGAACGGCCTACTTAAGTGGAGTAAACGTCAAAACGGTAAGACTTGCTGCCTTTATCATAAGCGGAGCAGTCGCAGGCCTCATCGGGCTTCTGTTGATCGGAAATATGGGTACAGCCTTTAAAGACATGGGTTCCAGCTATGTTATGCCCAGCATTGCTGCCGTGGTTGTTGGAGGAGTCTCTCTTGTCGGAGGGGAAGGAAACTATTTCAGGGTAATATTAGGTTCTATCTTCCTTCAGACTCTTACGAATCTTCTTGTTGCCCTGGGTTGGGGAGATGCAGGAAAATGGCTGGGATTTGGTATCGTACTGTTCGCTTTACTGATTGCCTATGTCAGTGACAGACGCAAAAGGTAAGGGAGGGGTTATGATATGGCAGAGGAAGCAACAAAAAGGCGGCTGAAAAAACGCAGCTTATTTCGGGAAGAAATATGTGATTATATCAAAGAATCGATTCTTACGGGAGAATTGAAACCGGGGGACCGTATTGTAGAGACACGCTGTGCAAAGGAACTTGGAGTATCCCAATCTCCTGTAAGGGAAGCAATCCGTGAGCTTGAAATAATCGGCCTTGTAGAAAACAGACCATTTCAGGGATGTTATGTGAAAGAGCATACGATCAAGGATGTGAAGGATTCCTATAAAGTGAGGATCAGTCTTGAGACGCTGGGAATGAAATATGCAGTAGAAAACATTACAGAGGAACAGCTTAAGGAAATCTACGGTGTAATGAAGGAAATGGAAACGGCTGCAGGAAATCATGAGTTTGATTTATACATAAAGCTTGATACCCTGTTTCATCAGAAGATTATTGAAGTTTCGCAGAACATTATGCTGCTTCGGTTGTGGAGTCAATGCAATGTAAGAGAATGGACCTATATCGCGACGAGAAAGCTTTCAGACAGTGGTCTGGAAAATTTGGCAGTCCGCCATGAAGCGATCTATGCTGCTCTTGCCGATCGTAACGAACGAAAAGCATTAAAGGCTGTGAGTACTCATTTGGAAGAGTTGATTGTGGCGATGGAAGCTAAGCAGAAATAGAGAGGTGCAAAACCTTATGACATCATTAAAAATCACAAGAATAAAGGCCATATTATTTTTATAAATAGTATGGTCTTATCTATGTAATATCCAGGGTTCTCATTTTTATCAGTATAACCAAAATTTGTGATATAATGGAAACATGTAACATTAAAGATATCAATTAAAGGAGGAAAAGATGAAGAAAAGAAACATCGCTAAAGTTCTAACTGTCATTATGCTTTGCATTGCAATGATTGTTGCTAATCTTACGCTCTTTAAAATCGATGCCTACGCTGCAACCATTGCGGTTACTATCGACGGCCAGAAGGTAAGCTTCCCGGATGCACAGCCCTTGTTGAAAAGCGGCAGGACTTTAGTTCCTGTGAGATTTGTTTCTGAGAAGCTTGGAGCAGTCGTCGCTTGGGATCAAGCGTCACAGACTGTGACAATTACCAAAGGCAGTGACACTATCAACATGAAGATTGGCAATACTACGGTCACCAAGAATGGAAACACAAGTAAAATAGACGTTGCACCGATTGTCAGCAATGGTAGAACGATGGTGCCGCTACGATTCGTATCTGAACAGTTGGGTGTGTACGTGGAGTGGAAACAAGCAACAAGTACCGTGGTGATTATGACCAACGCACTGGACCAAAGAATCGCACTTATTACTGATAAAGGAAACATCAATGATAAATCTTTTAACCAAGGTTCTTGGGAGGGCATCGTTGCATTTGCTGAAGCAAACAACATTACACACAAATATTATAAACCAGACGAAGCATCTGATACAGGCTACCTTGCAGCGATTGATCTAGCTATTAAAGGTGGAGCAGAAGTTATTGTAACACCAAGTTTCTTATTTGAAGTTGCGGTTTATGAAGCACAAACAAAGTATCCTGATGTTAAATTCGTACTGATAGATGGTGCACCTCACACTGCAGACTATGCAACTTTTGAAACAAAAGCAAATGTTGCAAGCGTTATGTATAGAGAAGAACAATCCGGCTATCTTGCAGGATATGCTGCAGTAACTGATGGAATGACAAAACTAGGATTTATGGGCGGAATGGCTGTTCCTCCTGTGCAGGCATTTGGCTACGGTTATTTACAGGGAGCTGAAGCTGCAGCAGCAAAATTAGGTCTTGCTGATGGCAGTGTTGCAGTTACATATCACTATGCTGGGAACTTTGCAGAAACTGATATTAATAAAGCAACAGCTAAGACAATGTATCAAGAAGGAACAGAAGTTATCTTCGCTTGCGGTGGTTCTGTAGGTAAGAGCGTTATGTCTGCGGCTGCAGAATCTGGCAAAAAGGTAATCGGCGTTGACGTTGACCAAAGGTATAACAGCAAAACAGTTATTACATCAGCGACAAAAGGATTTGGAGCTTCTGTTCAACAAATTCTTGATTCTATCTACAAAAGTGACAGCTGGGATACTTTTGCAGGAAAAACTACTTACTTCAACGCATCGAACAATGGTGTGGGTCTTCCTACAACTGTTCTCGGCGAAGAAAATGGTAATTCCTTTGACAGATTTACAAAATTCACTCGAGCAGATTACGATGCGATCTATGCAAAACTAGCTGCTGGTACGGTACAACCTGTCCGTACAATTAAAGTTGCAAATGCAAACGGTTATGCTACAGCTGCTGAACTTGTTTCCAGCCTTGGTCTGAAAAAAGTTGCAGTTCAAATGAGATAAATAAAGTCATATTGCCAATTATTTATAAAAGGCCGACATGTATGTCCTCGT
>CAZTEH010000080.1:7111-8788 GCA_964612345.1 uncultured Oscillospiraceae bacterium
TCCGTCCATCAACACGGTGCATGCACCGCATTCGCCGGAGCCGCAGCCCTCCTTCGTACCCGTGAGAAATAGTTCTTCACGAAGCAGGTATAAAAGTGTCGCCTCGGGGTCAACCGCCATACGAACTTCTTTTCCGTTTAATACAAAAGTGATTTCAACTTTATTCATGTCTTATTTCTCCCTCCCCGAAGCAGCATTGATAAGTGAAGCGGTGAACTTTTCGATCACAGGAAGCTTATAGCTGCTGGATGAACGCGTTCCGGTCTGGGAAAGCACATACTCTGAAGCGCGCTTTCCTGCTTCAGCAAGAACGTCCGCGGTCAATTCCCGGCCGGTCAGAAATTCTTCTACGACCCGGATACGTTCCGGTTTTGCGGTGGATGCCCCTAAAGCAAAATGGATGCGCTCAACCATGTTGTGATTCAACCGAAGGGCACAGCACCCATTGATCCTGGCGATTGCCAGGGCATTCCTCCTGCCGATTTTTTGAAAGGAGGAGAGCGTATCCGAAGAGGGGCGCTTAAACAGGATTTCAGTCATGATTTCATTGTCATTTAAAGCTGTTTTCTTGCTGTCAATCAGAAAGTCTTCCAGGGACAATATCCGAGTGGTAACGGTTCCATCTGCAGTAAGGGATTGAAGTTCGACCTCTGCATCAAGGCAGAGAAGGGGAGTCAATCCATCTGCGGCAGCACTGGCATTGCAGATATTGCCTCCGATTGTGGCCCGGTTCCTGATCTGAGGAGAGCCTACCGTCTCCGCCGCTTCGCAAAGCATGTTTGCCGCATCTCTTAAGAGTGCTGAGTCGGATAGTTCCGTAAAGGTAGTCATCGAGCCGATTCGGATACGATCTCCCACGACTTCGATGCCCTTTAGCTCATTCACCTTGGATAAATCGATCATGCTTCCTTCCGGGAATCTGTCATGGCGCATGGCCACGACCAAATCAGTTCCGCCTGCAAGCAAGGAGGAACCTGCGTAATCACTTCTCAGCTGAAGTGCTTTGATTAAAGTATCGGGTTGAAAAAAATCCTTAATCATTGCGTCTTCCCTCCTTTATATATCCAAGCCGTTCACTTTCTTTAATTGCAGCAAACACACTTTCCAGATCAGCCGGAAGCTTTCGTATCCGGACGCCAAGTGCATTTTCAATGGCGTTGATCACCGCAGGTGCAAGAGTGGCGGAGGAGGATTCCCCAATCCCCTTTACTCCAAGCGGATTGACACCCGGCTGCTTTGGTTCCAGGGGAATCGGTCTGAAATTCTGGAAATCCAAGGTAGTAGGCAGCAAATAACCGTCAAAGTTCAGCGTTTTTACCTGGCCATTTTGTATGTCAACTTCTTCCGTCAAGGTGAAACCCAGAGCCATGGACGCGCCTCCGGCGATTTGACCCTTGACCTCCGGTTCATTCAATATCCGGCCCACATCATGTACGGCGGCTAAGTCGATGATTTCTACCTTGCCGGAGGTCAGATCGATTTCAACCTCCGCACCGCAGGCTCCATAGTTAAAGGAAGCATAGGTGTCACCGCAGTTTTTATCAAAATCCCACCACACGGGAGGGAGTGACCACCAGCCGTAACCGAAAACACCCGGAAGCTTTGTATAGCACAGAGTGATGGCATCCGGAAAGCTGATCCGCTTTCCTTTATCCTCTGTAAAAATGCTGTTCTCTT
>CAZTEH010000080.1:8888-17981 GCA_964612345.1 uncultured Oscillospiraceae bacterium
CCGTTGGCTTCTCCGCGGAAGATGCAGGAGATGCCTCTTCCCCTTACCTTGCCTGGCTGCGGGGCGGAAGGCTTTTCATGAACAGGGAAGACCTCCTCAAGTTTATCGAGACACTCCAGCAGATTGACGCTTTTCAGCTTCTGACTGGTTGCGGTAATAGAACCCTCCCGGTAGGCGTTGATGCGTCTGATTTCCAGCGGGCTCATGCCAAGCTCCTTGGCAAGCTCGTTCATCAGAGACTCTGAGGCAAAGTCAACCTGGGGTGAGCCAAAGCCTCGGACCGCATCCGAGTAAACATTGTTCGTATAAGCGCCCGCAATGGTTGTGGAGACATGTTCAATGTTATAGGGTCCGGTTGCCTCTACGGTAGCCCTCCATATGGTCGCTTTGCTCTTGGTTATATATGCGCCCACATCAACAAGACCGTTGATTTCTATGGACGTAATATGGCCGTCCTTTTTTGCGCCGATTTTATACTTTAACTGGAAAGGGTGCCGTTTACTTCCCTCGAGAAGCACTTCCTCACGGCTCCAGGTCATTTTGCAGGGCCGTCCGGTAATCATTGCCGCCATGGCCGCACGGGAGGCTATGACGTTGATATCACAGTCCTTTCCTCCAAAGGCTCCGCCGATGGCAGGCTGGATCAGCCTCACTTTATTTTCACTGAGGCCGCAGGCAGCAGCCACCGCTCGTTTCACATTAAAGGGTCCTTTTCCCGGGCAGTAAACAGTGATGCCGTCGGCTTCCGGAACAACGATCGCACCATCCGGTTCTATGGCAGCATGCATTGCCCTCTGGGTGGAGTACTCCCTTTCCAGTATGATATCTGCTTCCTGAAAACCTGCAGCAATATCGCCCTTTACGGTCTTATGGGTGATCGCACAGTTTGAGTCGCCGTGCAAGATGGGAGCGCCCGGTTCAAGTGCTTCCTCGGGGGTAAAAACAGCGGGAAGCTCTTCGCAAGATATCTTCACGAGTTTTGCTGCCTTTTCCGCCAGCGACTTAGTCTCCGCCACAACAATCGCCACACCGTCTCCGGTGCACTTTACGACTTCCGTGGCGAGCACAGGCTTGTCGTTTGGCAGATGATTCCTTCCAAACACGTCCTTTGCGGTGAGTACTTTCACAACGCCCTTAAGTTTCAGGGCCTCAGAGCTGTCAATATTTAAAATCCTCGCATGGGGATAGGGGCATCGAACTGTTTGCACATAGAGCATGCCGGGAAATTTTAAATCATCGACATACTTGGCTTTGCCGGTGATCTTTCCATAAGCATCCTGTCGGTCAACGGATCTCGATTTTTCATTTTCCACTCTTTTCGCCTCCTTTGGTTTGATTAAAGCATTTCTGCCATGGAAGAGTAGTCGTAATAAGGAGTAAATCCCCCTGTGTGAAGGAAAACCACTCTTGAGCCATTTTTGATCACGCCGGTTCGGATCAGTCCGATGAGACCGGCCAGCGCTTTCCCCGAGTAAACCGGGTCAAGCAGGATCCCTTCCGTTCTTGCCAAAAGCTCTATGGCCTCTTTCAACTCTGCAGTGGGTCTGGAGTAGCCTTCTCCGACGTACTCCTCATAACAGAGGACCTTATCCATAGGAGGAACTTCCAGATTCAGAAGAGAGGAGGTACCCTCAAGGGCACCATATACAGCCTTTAACTGTCTTTCGTTATTTTGCGCGACATTGATTCCGATTACAGAAGCAGGATGGTTCACTTGCTCAAATCCGATGATTAATCCCGCTTGTGTTCCGCCGGTGCCGCTCGGGCATACGACATGATCAAAATCAAGATTCATTTCTTTGCTCTGTTCCACCAGCTCCCCGGCACAAAGGATGTAACCGCAATTTCCCAGGGGGCAGGTACCGCCTCTTGCTAGTATGTAGGGCTTCTTGCCCTGCGCTTCAAGGTCTGCTTTCCTTTTCAGCGCAAGCTCCATGGTATGGAGAGGCCCGGTAACGGGAGCTCCGCAGCTGACGGTCCTTGAGACACCGGCAAATTCATAAAGGTGTTTATTCGGGTCAAGTGAGTATTCATAATCCGCCTTTGCCCAGTTTTCAAGAATCAGCTCTGTTTTCATTCCTTCCATATTGGCCATCAGGAGGGCCATAAGGTTATGATTGCACTGAACCGTGCTTGCGGTGATGATGGTGTCTGCCCCAAGATCCACCGCTTCCTGAAAGAGAAATTCCAGTTTTCTTGTCTTGTTGCCGCCGTAGGGGAGCAGGTCATCCCGTTTGATATAGATTTCTACTTCCCCGCCAAGAGCCTGCGATAAATTGGGCAACTTCTGCAGCGGTGTCATTTGCTTGATATAACTTCTCCTTGGAATGGTCTTATTTTTTTCAATTAAATTATTTTCGGACATCCAAATTCTCTTTATAAACTCTATTGTTAAGGTGACCTCTAAATCAGTAAGAACAACCCTTTTTCTGTTTTCGTGGGTTATTTGGTACCCCCTAATTATAACAAACTATAATCGATTATACAATAATAATCAGGTTCCGGACAAACAAAAATCTACCGCTGAAAAATCAGTGGTAGATCTTTATATTGTTATGAATTAATCTGGAGTACTCTTTCGTAACTATCTCTTGTTGCTTGCGCCAAGAACGTTCTTGATCTTGTGCTGCACCATCTTCTGAATGGCATCTCTTGCAGGGCCGAGATACTTTCTTGGGTCGAATTCCGCAGGATTTTCCATGAAGATTCTTCTGATTTCTGCGGTCATAGCCAGTCTTAAATCGGTATCGATGTTTACCTTACAAACGCCATATTTTGAGGCAGTTCGGATCATTTCTTCCGGAACGCCCTGAGCGCCTGGGATACATCCGCCATATTTGTTGCAGAGTTCTACAAACTCAGGCAGTACGGTGGATGCGCCGTGGAGCACCAATGGCGTATTCGGAAGCAGCTTGCTGATTGTTTCCAGTCTTTCAAAATCCAGGTATGGGTCGCCTTTGAACTTATAAGCGCCGTGACTTGTCCCAATGGAGATTGCCAGTGAATCAACTCCGGTTCTTTGTACGAATTCAGCTGCTTCTTCCGGATCGGTGAACGTGGCATGCCGTGCATCCACCTGGATGTTGTCTTCGATACCGGCCAGTTTGCCAAGCTCTGCTTCTACAACGACGCCCTTCGCATGAGCATAATCCACTACCTGCTTTGTCAAGGCGATGTTTTCATTGAACTCATACTTGGAGCCGTCGATCATAACGGAAGTAAAGCCGTCATCCACACATTTCTTGCAGATGTCAAAATCTTCGCCGTGGTCAAGATGTAAAACGATATCAAGACCGGAATCCTCAACTGCTGCTTCTACCAACTTAATGAGATAAGCCGGCTTCGCATATTTTCTTGCACCTGCGGAGACCTGAAGAATCACCGGCGCATTTTCAATTTTAGCTGCATCAACAATACCCTGGATAATTTCCATATTGTTCACGTTGAAAGCTCCAACTGCATAGTCGCTTTTTAACGCCTTTGCAAACATTTCTTTTGATGTTACCAATGCCATAATAAATCCCTCCTATATTATTGTTATCTGGAATAACCGTTATAACAAAATTTAACTATCATTATTATACCCTAAATAGGAGGGATTGCATATATCTTTTTTATATTATTGGTAACTATTTATCATTTTTGTTAGAAAGCATGGATAAAATTGGTGCCATGTTGGTCATAAGACCTTGCATGTCACCAAGTTGTTTCACATTCGATAAGGTATCGGAAAGAGAATCGATCGGTTTTGAGGATTTATTTGTATACAAAAGACCTTTCACGGCGTCTAACGATTCCTGGACACGGTCGATGGAATTGCTTTTGTTCAACGGGACACTCCTTATTTGATTTAAATGGTTCACCTTTTCCAGGGTGGATGTCATGCCGTGAAGTTGGTCTAGCAGTAATTCCATTTTAAAGGTATCAAAATAGCCGGGATCTTTGATCGCCGGGATTCCAAGTTTGCCGATTGCGGACGGGGGCGGAAGCCGAAAAGGCAGTTTCCCTTGATTTTGTGATAAAAAAAGCACTGCAGCCAGAATCAGAGCAGGGTTCATATGTACCTCCATTCCTGCCAGTTATGGAATCAGCTGACATGATATTTCAATTTATTCACCATAATATGAAAATAAATTTCCGTTGGTGCATATATTATAGAGCGCCGCTGAATTTAAATGGCCCAATTGAAAGGACAGATTGGAACTTCGGCGGGCAGAGAAAGGAGCAATCGATGGATTTAAATGATAAGCTGCTGTTGGATCTTGCGGAGCAGCTGGGACTTGGCGGCGGCGGCCCTGCCGTGTCCAAGGCGGACCGCATGTCCGATATGGCTGACAAATACAAAGGAAAAAGCGATCAGGAGCTGATCGCTGAAATAATGAAAGTGAAACATAGTCTGAAAAAGGATAAAGCACAGTTTGAAAAGCAGATGAAAACCATCAAGGCCTTGCGAACCATGATGAACGGGGAACAAAAAGCCAGATTAGAAAAACTAATCCGGCTGCTGGAATCGGAAGATTGAGGTACCTGGCTCGTTTTTAATTGGTAATGATGGAAATAACCTCGGCAGGTGTTGAATCGGATGGGATGATGAAGTTTCCGGCTTTGAGCTTCCCTTCCGCGCCTGCTGCGGCAACGGCATCCCTGAACTGCTGTCTGTCCTGGAACAATCCCACCCCGATCAGAAGATCTGCGATTTGATCTCCGGTGGAACCGGAATTTATGTATACGGAATAATTCACTACCTCATTGATGCCGGCCCCTGTGGTTCCCTGTTGATCATCGCTGGAATCACTGCTGTCCGAATCCGTAATGGGCGGATTTTCAGCATAATTTGTAGGAGTTTCCTCCTCTGTGACGTTTATTTCCTCGGCGATGCTGGATGGATAAGCCAGTATGGAACCGATATTGGTTACGATTACCAAGGAGGCTAAGGCTACAATGACGAGCGCCACCATAATATCATTCAAATCATAAAAGACATCTTTCAATTTTTTCATCCGTATTCCCCCTGTTGCTGCACATTTCATTCTTATTTTCTCTTTTAATTTATCACAATTGATCTGGAATGACAAACATTAAAAATTGGTTTTTTATTAAGTTTTGTTTACATGGGTATATTTCAAATGCCAGATGTTGTATAATTTAATTTGAAAAATCTATGAAATTTGATGGTGACCAATGATAAAGATAACCATATCGGAAAATGAAGAAAATCAGAGGCTGGACAGGTTCTTAAAAAAGTATTTTAAGAATGCGACCCTGAGCTATATTTATAAATTGATACGGAAAGATGTAAAGGTAAACGGAAAACGCTCAGCAATCGAAACGCTCCTGGCGCTTGGCGACGAGCTCTCTATTTATATAACGGAAGAGGAAGCGAGTGGGTACCAGGAAAAGAAGACCTTAAGTCATGCCAAGAAGCAATTTAAAATAGCTTTTGAAGATGAAAACATCATCATTGTTGAAAAGCCCTTCGGGCTCCTGGTGCATGGAGACAAAAGCGAGAAGAAGAATACACTTGCCAATCAGGTTGCCGGCTACCTTGCAGAAAAGGGAGAATATGTACCGGGCAGGGAAAAGACCTTTGTCCCCTCGCCGGTAAATCGGCTGGACAGGAATACCACCGGGCTGGTCATCTTCGGGAAGAACAACAGAGCCCTGCAAAGCCTGAATCAAATGATTCGGGAAAGAGGCTATGTCCGGAAGTATTATTTGACCGTTGTTCATGGCGAAATGAAACGGAGTCTTCAGCTGAAGGATAAAATGGAAAAAGATGAAAAAACCAATACGGTAAGGGTGCTCGATCTGGAATCGGGTGACGGAAAGATTATGGAAACCATCGCGAAACCGTTGAAGACCGCAAATGGATATACTCTGGTGGAGGTTGAACTGGTAACGGGCAGGACCCATCAAATCCGTGCCCACCTCTCCGATGCAGGTTTTCCTGTAATCGGTGATGTAAAATATGCCATAAAAGGACAGAATAAGAAAATAGAGCAGAAGTACAAACTGTCAACACAGCTGCTGCACGCATATAAGCTGTGCTTTGATGATGGGATCGCTCCTCTTGAATACATGAAGGGAATGGAGATTAAAGCAAATTTGCCTATGAATTTCGAGGCGATCAAGGATGGCTTGTTTGGTAGTTAAATTAGGAGATCATAATGGCACAAAAGGAAGATAACCGGCCCTTTCGGGAAAAATATCGAATCTACATTTATCCGATCATAGCTGCCTGGCTGATCACTATGTTTTTCAGACCCGTAACCGCAGACGGAAGCGCCATGCTTCCAGGGATCCGTGACGGAGAGGTGATCATCGTCACCAAGCAAACCTATTCTGCAGTCCGGGGCGCTCCGGATTTTCAGCAGGTGGTGGCCTTCCGGGATGATATTCTGGCAGAAGGTGACGCAGGAGACAATACCATCCGTAGAGTGATCGGTTTGCCGGGAGACAAAATTGAAATCAAGGACGGCAAGGTGTATCGAAACGACGAGCTTCTGAAAGAGGATTACATAACCGGAACCACAGAGGGCAGCATGGGGCCGATCACCATCGGGGAGGATGAAGTCTTCGTTCTCGGCGACAATCGGGAGAACAGTATCGACAGCAGAGACCCAAGAGTCGGTCTGCTCAAATTGAAAGCCATCCGGGGTAACTGTGCGGTAGTTGTATGGCCTCTCAATGAAATAGGAAAGGTGAAATAAAGAGACGATAGAATGAGTAAAATTAACATGAAAGAGTTGAAGGAATGGATCAAGGACATAATAATAGCAGTAATTGTAGCAGTGATCATTCTGCAGTTTATAAAGCCCACATTTGTAAGAGAGACCTCTATGATGCCCACATTGCAGGAATATAATTTCCTGTTTCTGAGCAAGCAGTCTTACAATTTCGGAGAGCCGAAGCATGGTGACATCATTGTTTTCCATACCGACCTGAGGACACAGACAGGGGATGAAAAAATGCTGATCAAGAGGGTCATCGGACTTCCGGGAGATACGGTCAACATCGAAGACGGCACGGTTTCCATCAACGGGGAGATTCAGAGCGAACCTTACACGTTAGAACCGTACACATCGGGCTATGTGAAGGATCTGGTCGTGCCGGAAGGCGACCTGTTTGTCATGGGGGACAATCGTCAGAACAGTATTGACAGCCGTGATCCAGACGTCGGATTTGTAAAAATCGACGATGTCTACGGGAAAGCAGTGTTCCGCTTATATCCATTCAATGAGATGGGTACGCTAAATTAGCGTAGATTATTAAAAAAATCAAAAGGGACAAATTTGTTGAGGGGTTAGATTAAGAAAATGAGAAAAACGATATTTGAGTTTGCGAAAACGATCATTATTGCGCTTGTTATAGCGCTGGTTATTACAACATTCATAAAACCGACCTTAGTAAAAGGATACTCCATGTATCCCACCATCGAGCCTTACAATTATCTGATTGTAAATAAGCTGCCCTATATAGCCGGAGAGCCTTCCCACGGTGACATTGTTGTGTTCAAGGCTCATATTTACAGCGATAACGGCGAGGAAAAGGATCTGATCAAACGGATCATCGGTGTGGCGGGAGATGTGATTGAAGTGAAGGACGGCATCGTCTATCGAAACGGAGAAGCCTTGGAGGAAGACTATATTTACGGCGGTGTGACCCCGGGGGATATGGCTCCGTTCACCGTTGACGAAGGGTACATCTTTGTAATGGGCGATAATCGTCCCAACAGCATGGACAGCCGGGATCCCGGCATCGGAGAAATTTCAGTAGCAGACATTTTAGGAAGAGTAGATGTAAGATTATTTCCGTTTGACCAAATCGGATTGATCAATAAGGACAATAAACAGGGTGATTAAATGAAGCAGAAAAAGATATTAGCGAATAATAAAAAGGCCAGGCATGATTACTTCATAGAAGAAGTCTATGAGGCCGGTATGGCATTGACCGGAACGGAAATCAAATCCATGCGTCAAGGCCGATTGAATTTAAAAGAAAGCTTTGCCAAGGTCGAAGGCAATGAGATCATTCTCTATGGAATGCATGTCAGTCCATTCGAGCAGGGCAACCGATTCAATGTGGATCCGCTGCGGCCGAGAAAGCTGCTGCTTCACCGACAGGAAATCCGGAAGCTCATCGGCTATACGACACTGAAAGGCTTGACCCTCGTTCCGCTGAACGTTTTCCTCAATGAAAAGGGGATGGCCAAAATAGAGATCGCCGTAGCCCGAGGCAAGAAAAATTACGACAAGCGGGATGACATCGCAAAGAAGGACTCCGATCGCAGGATACAGCAGGAAATGAAGAGTCGAAGTCATATTTAACGAAAATAGTCGAAGTTTTGATCTTATCACTCTTCAAGTCGCAGTCTTTGGAACGGAAAACAAACGTCTTCCATAAACGGTGTTTTCCTAAAATGACTTCGTCATTTGCCAAAGACTTAGCTCCTTTTCAGAGGATAATATGGCAAAACTTCTCCGATATTTTCTTATAAATATAACTTCTCCTCTCGGTGAAAAACTTGATTGGGATAAATAAACATAAAGAAATTTGAATACATATTATATTACAAGCGTGTTAATAATTACTACTGTTTAAAAGCGATGCGCTGTGGTATTATGTATATATGACATCAAGAATATTACATTCTGATTGATGCCAAAACATCTGGGGGTGTAATGGTTTCGACGGGGGTGTAGAAGCCAGGTAAGCGAGCCGTAGTTGCCTAGTCTACGTTAAAAGAGGCACGTTTAAAATAAACGCTAAAAATAACAATAATTACGCTTTAGCTGCATAAGCAGTAGCCGCTTCGGCGGTGCGTCGTCAGCCCTCATTCACCTGTAGGTGAGGAATCTGGCGTCGATTATACAGGAAAACTCCGTGTGAGCGCCTAGTAGCCCGGGGGACCAATAGGCTAGCCAACGATAGAGCCTGCTAACGGGCGCTATAAGAGGCGAAATAAATAAAACATTAGCTGCGCTCGGAGAAAGTCTTGTGGAAATGCTTTCGGACAGGAGTTCGACTCTCCTCACCTTCACCACAAAGTGTCTGAAAAGGCAAAATAAGAACGCTGAAATGTTGAAATTTCAG
>CAZTEH010000081.1:0-17603 GCA_964612345.1 uncultured Oscillospiraceae bacterium
TAAGCCTCTTGCGGCAACATCGGTAGCGATAAGCATCTTATATTCCCCTCTTTTGAAAGCATTCAGCTTCTCCATGCGCATTTGCTGATCCATGCCGCCGTGTACTGCGCAGGTTGAGTGGTCCCATTTACGAAATATTTCAAATAAATTGTCGACCTGTTCCTGCGTATTGCAGAAAATAATGGCTTTTCTCGGCTGCTCTCGTTCGATGGCTTTCTTCATAAAATCCACTTTTTTGAGTCCATCCACAGCATAGTAAATTTGTTCGATTTTATCGATGTTTGATACTTCCGGTTCAATTTCGATATTTACAGGATGAATCATATATTGTTGGCTCAAGTAATTCACTTCATCCGGAATCGTAGCTGAGAACAGCAGCGTAACCCTCTCTTTCGGTATTTTATCGATGATTGCTTCTAACTGTTCCTGAAAGCCCATGATCAACATTTCATCAGCTTCATCGATCACCAGATATTTGATGTCCTGAAGCTTGACATTTTTATTCAATATGTGGTCCATCATTCTGCCCGGTGTTGCCACGATCACATGAGGCGTGTTTTTCTTTAATTCTTTTCTTTGGTCTGCCATAGGTTGTTTACCATAAAGGGCACAGCATTTTAATTCCTTATATTTGCCGATATCTGCAAAATCATTTTTTACCTGTTCCGTCAATTCTCGTGTCGGCGTCAGAACTAAAACTTGAGGCATCTCAAGTTCAGCATCAATATTTTGACAGATCGGGATGGCGAAAGCCGCTGTCTTGCCGCTGCCGGTTTGTGATTTTACAATTAAATCCTTGCCGTCCAGGATCATCGGAATTACTTCCGCCTGAACCTCCAAGGGTTTCTTGAAACCTAACTCACTCAGTGCTCTTTTGATCTCATTATCAAATGGATAATCTTTAAAATACTCAATACTTTTCTCAATTTTCTCTTTTAAGTCTTTTTTCTCATTCATGTTTTTACCTCTTCCAAAATTCAACCCAAACGCTCTTTATGTTAAACGATGATTATTCTTCGTATTAATAGGGTGTGCCTTATTATAATACATAATTCCAAAGGAATCATACTATTTCAATAAAATATTCCAAATATAGCGCTTCATTTGTTAATGATATCGATAGGACAATGTGATATGATAGGAAATAAATGGATGATTTAGGTAAGGAAAATGCGTTACAAGAACTTAGTTCATCATAATGAAGAATCCGACAAATACAACCATCATGCTCTTCGCCGAAGGTACGGTGCTCGGCCCTAAAAGCATTTTAGGTCTTTATTTTCATACGAAATATATCCCAATCGCAAATTGCAGGGAGAAAATACGAGCTTGGGAAGAGCAGGGAGCGGAAATCGTATATATCACTTCCAGAAAAACAGAGAAGCAGGTCGACGAGATAAAGGATTTACTGGAGAAATATGATTTCCCGGGCAGGCGATTGTATTATCGGGACAGAAAACAGAAATACAAGGATATCGTTGAAGCGGTCATGCCGGACATCCTGATCGAAGATGACTGCAGAAGCATTGGCGGGCAGTGGCAGATGTGTATCACCCATGTTAATCCGGAACTTAAGGAAAAGATGAAATCCATTGTTGTGAAAGAATTCAAGGGAATCGATCATCTGCCGGATTTATCCGGTACGTTATCGGATTATAATAGTGACAAAAAGGAGGATTAGAGAGATGGCTATGCGTTATGTACATACCAATATTATTGCGAAGGATTGGAGAACGCTATCGCAGTTTTATCAGAAGGTATTTCACTGTAAGCCGCTGCCCAATGGAAGAAGGGATTTGAAGGGTGAATGGATTGACAGAATGACAGGCATTCCGTTGGTGCAGGTTCAGGGCGAGCATTTGCTGCTGCCCGGCTACTCTGAGGATCACCCAACTCTGGAAATATTCTCTTATTCGCAAGAGGAACAGAACAATTCGAAAATGATCAATAACCTGGGATTTGGCCATATGGCCTTTGAGGTTGACGATGTCCGGGAAACCTTGAAGGAAGTCATTGCGGAAGGCGGAGGACAGGTTGGCGACGTGGTGGAGGCTATGTATCCGAATAATGTCAAAGCTACCTTTGTTTATGCTAAGGATATCGAAGGAAATATAATTGAATTGCAAAGCTGGCAGAAAATCTGATAAACGTAACATGGAAAAGGATTCCATTATGGGGCGGTAACACTTTTGAAAAGGAGAAAGTGGGGAAATGCGGATGGAAAGTATGGAAATGACATCATTGATTGCACCATGCGGTATGAACTGCGGGATCTGTCTTGGATATCTGCGGGAAAAAAATCGGTGCAGCGGGTGCAATGCGATTGACGGCAGCCTGCCGAATTACTGCAGCAAGTGCATCATCCGGAGCTGTGAAACCATAGCGAACAACGAGTCAAAGCTCTGTTATGAGTGCGCGAAATATCCGTGTGCCAGATTAAAGCAGCTGGATATCAGATACAGAACAAACTATGGAATGAGCATGCTGGAAAATCTCAATAAAATCAGAGACTTCGGGATGGATCGGTTCCTTGAGGACGAAAAAGAAAGGTGGATATGTAAATCATGCGGGGCAACGATCTGTGCTCACAGAAAGTTCTGCCTGAGCTGCAAAACACTAAGAGAGCGCGAATATTGACAGGATACAGGTGCTTTTTTAAACATATGATATACTACTGGAAGGGGAAGAAACAATGAGTAATTATGATAAGCATTTAAAAGAATTTATTATGACTGGATATTGCGGCATCTATTGTGGTGAATGCGAATGCAATAAGGCCAAAGACGATCCGAAGCTGCTTGCGTATCTGACAGGCAGGGGAATTCCCAATCTGCCGTGCCCCGGATGCCGCGAGGTAGAAGGGAGATGTCCCGTGATCGGGGGAGTTTGCGAGACATACAAATGTGCAATGGAAAAAGAGGTAGACTTCTGCTTTGAATGTGCTGAATTCCCTTGCTCGAGGCTGAATCCAGCTTCGGACAGAGCGAACATTCTACCGCACAATCTGAAGACATATAACCTGTGTTACATACAAAAGCATGGATTGGAACAGTTTGCTCAGCATGCCGCGGAATTTAAGGATAAGTATTATAAGGGTAAAATGGTGGTTGGAAAAGGACCACAGATGGAGTAAGCGATGAGTTTTATAGGCAATATTATATGGTTGGTGTTTGGCGGTATCCTGGGAGCGATAGCATGGTTTATTGCAGGACTGCTATTATGCGTTACGATAATCGGGATACCCTTTGGAGTACAATGCTTAAAAATAGCGGGTTTTGTGCTTTGGCCCTTTGGAAGGGATGTTGAAATCGGTAATTTTGGGGCCTGCGGGTTGATTTTAAATGTTTTATGGATCATCATACTGGGCTGGGAATTGGCCGTATTCCATTTGGTGTTCGGGGCGGTACTCTGTATTACGATCATAGGGATCCCATTTGGCTTGCAGCATTTCAAGCTTTCCATGCTTGGGTTGGTTCCATTCGGAGCAAGGATCTATGTAACAAGGATATTTTAATCGTAAAATAAACCCTTCAAGTAACATAGCAAGAAGGGTTATTTTATAAGGAGTCATGAGACACAAGTGTCGCATAATAAGCAGAAATACACGAAACACAGCATTATCAAGGATTAGAGCATTGCCTTCAAATGATTATAAAGATAGAATCCGGCAATATTTCATATGATAGTAAAAACGAAAGCAGTCTAAAAGATGGAAAAGGTATTCAAATGTTAGAATGATATTATGATAATTATATTATATGTTATTATATTAATATGTTATTAGTATAAATGTTGAAATTATAACGATATTCACAAAGGAGGTAACAAAATGAAAAAGAGTGCTGCTTTTTTTGATATTGACGGAACCATTTCGCGGGAAGGCCTGATCAGTGAAATGTTTAAAAAGATGATTAAATATGAACTGATCGAGAACAGTAAATGGAACAGGGAGGTTGAACCCGCTTTTATCCAGTGGAACAAGCGTCTGGGGGATTATGACTTGTATCTCCAGAAGATGGTGGACATCTATTCTGATACCGTAAAGTTTACAAATCCGTATCATATTTCTTACATTGCACAAAAAGTGATTGAACAAAAAGGGGAACGCGTTTACACTTATTCTCGGGAGAGAATTAAATGGCATAAGGAGCAGGGACATATCGTCATTGCAATTTCGGGCTCGCCGGTTGAACTGGTGCGCGAAATGTCGGCAATGTACGGAATGGATGACTACAAAGGAACCGTCTATAAAATTGGTTGCGATGGCTATTACACCGGGGAGATCGTTCCCATGTGGGATTCAAAAAGTAAGGCGCTGGCGATTGCCGAAATGGCTGAGAAACATCAAATCGATCTATCGGCCAGCTATGCATACGGAGATACGTCAGGGGACTTTTCCATGCTGAAACTTGTTGGACACCCCTTTGCGATCAATCCAACCAGAGAACTGATTACGAATATAATGAAGGATGACGATCTGAAAAAAGCCGTAACGGTGATCGTTGAACGGAAAGACGTCACCTATCAGTTAAACATTGATTCTCTTCATCTCGTTGATCAATAACAGCTCAGAATTTAAACTTGGGAGGTAAATGTCTTGTTTATTGAACTTTTAAAGGCAGCTATTTTGGGGATCGTGGAAGGTATTACCGAATGGCTTCCCATCAGCAGCACCGGACATATGATTCTGGTAGAGGAATTTATCAAACTCAATACGTCCGACGCATTTCAGGAAATGTTTCGCGTTGTGATTCAATTAGGCGCCATTTTGGCAGTAGTAATATTATACTTTCATAAATTGAATCCATTTTCCCCAAAGAAATCTTTACAGCAAAAAAAAGATACCATGTCGATATGGTATAAGGTTATCATCGGCATCCTGCCGGCTGCTATCATCGGTATTCCGCTTGATGACTGGATGGATGAGCATTTATATAATTATCAGACGGTAGCACTGATGCTGGTCGTCTATGGTATCTTATTTATTATCATTGAAAACCACAACAAAGGGCGGAACGCTCTGGTACAGACTTTTAATCAGCTTAGCTATAAAATGGCATTTTTGATCGGCATGTTTCAGGTGCTTTCCCTTGTTCCGGGAACATCGCGCTCCGGTGCAACCATACTGGGCGCCATCCTGATCGGTACTTCCCGTACCATTGCAGCAGAGTATTCCTTTTTCCTTTCCATACCGGTCATGTTCGGAGCCAGCGCACTCAAGCTGTTGAAGTTTGGGTTTGATTTTACCGGTGCGGAAATAGCGATTCTCCTTGTGGGTATGGTCGTGGCGTTTGTCGTATCGATTCTGGCGATCCGTTTTCTGTTGGGTTATATCAAGACAAATGACTTTAAAGCTTTTGGCTGGTATCGCATTGTTCTTGGGGTTCTAGTGATGGGATATTTTCTGATATTTGGTTAAATGACACACCCGTTTGATTATGAGACACGCATGTCGCAACGGCAGAATCGCTGCGCTTGCTCTCTCCTGACTCCATATAGAGCATGCTTGCAAAAATCATGGCACCACCGATGATTCCGTTGACTCCAAGCTGATCGCCCAATAATAGAGCGGAAAAAAGTGCGCCGCTGACCGGTTCGATGGCAAGGATCACACCGGTTCGTGCAGGACGGATGTATCTCTGACAAGCACACTGCAGGACAAAAGCCACCGCGGTACAGAATACAGCAAGAAAAGCCATCACTGCCCAATGGAATAGGGGAATGGCTGTGGGATAATCCTCCAAAAGGAAAGCGGTAATAAACGACCAGACAGAGATAAAAAACAACTGCATGGTCGCCAGTAAAGCGGGATCCTGATCGTTGGCCACTCTTCCGGTGATCACAACATGAGAGGCTCCGGTTACGGAACAGCCCAGACATATGACATCCCCGAGAGAAAGATTAAATCCCATTCCGCGTGTATAGGAGATCAGGAACAAACCGAAGGTACATACTGCAATACTGATTGCAACCCGCTTGCTGATCTTTTCTTTATAAAATATCCACAAAATGATCGGTATGACAAGTAAACCCAGGCAGCTGAAAAAGGAAGCTTTTGCCGATGTGGTATATTTGATTCCCAATGTGGCGCAGATATAGCATAAATATAAAAATATTGATAAGATGAAGGCACTGCGGATCAGTGCCTTATTCATTTCCTTCAGCCTTCTGAAAAAGATTATGCCAAGCAGAACGAACGCGATGAAAAAGCGGAGCCCGATCAGATAAAAGGTTGGGATCGTAGCCGATACCACCTTCAGGGCAGGAAAACCCAGCCCCCAGATCAGCGCCACGAAAATGAGGCCGTAGGTGCCAAGTGTTTCTCTCTTGATTTGTGTCATATCTTACCGCCTTCCGTGATCATGATACATTGAGCTTCCAGTCCTTTTAAGGATACGCTGAAATAAAGCGAGCCGGACAAGGTTTCCGTTGACAGGTCGACCTTGGGGGAGGTGGACCAGGTCAGGATTTTATTTTCTTCTTCTGTTCGTCTGTGGTTAAGACCGTTTTTCACAGTATAATCGAAAAGACTGTTTTCCGGACTTAATCTGTATATTGTGATTTGATGGGAACCGTATATTCCATTCAGATGGATTCCGATATCCAGCGAGTCGGTATATTTATCAATCCGCTCTCTTGTCTCCTCCATGGTCGATGGACGCTTGCATAAGCTTTCCATATCCTCATTGTGGTTATAGCAAACGATGCAATAAGCACTTCCACCTCTGCCGGCATTCTGTTTCCTGACTACAGCATGGTATTTGCCCCAGTGGATCAGTGTGCCATTCATATGCTGCAGCATTTTATAGGCATAATAGGACGGCTTCGGAACAAGTCCGGTGGTGTAAATACCGTCTTCCCCCTTCAGGAGTATTGATTCCTCGCTGCTGTCGATGAGACTGTTTATGGTTATTTCCCTGCAGCCTGGATTCAGACCCTGCTTTAATAGATAGGACGAGGCGGCCATGGAGTCCATTCCAAAAGTCTGAGATTCTGCGGCTAATAAAGACTGTTCTACTCTGGAGCGTATCCCTGCCTGCTGCAGACGGGTGATTAGCTTCTCAAAGAGCGCAGGATCATTCTCCCGGTCGACGATGATACTGATCTCTTGTATGTTCAGATCATGAGCAATGCTCACAACCGTATCGAACCGTTCTGCCAGAATAGAAGCTTTGCAATGCGGGATTACTGCAGCATTGAGGTTTCCCAGCGGTTTTGCCTGACTGTCCACGTGGAATTCCAGCGGAAAACTGCAGTAGGCACTATTTTTATCGCTCTGCTTTGAAAGGCTATCCAGGCTTCGATGCAGAATTTTGGAGACGGTGCCGGGTTCCAGCTGGCTCAGCCTTGCAGGAATATTGGGAGCCTTTGTATCGCTCCGGTACTTTTTCCGGTACTCGTCGGGAGTGATCCCGAACCATTTTCTGAAATATTTTATGTAGTAGGAAGTGGCGGAAAAACCGACTTCCTGAGAAATCTCATTGATTTTCTTATTGGAATCAAGCAGGATCATTTCGGAAAACTCCACTCGCGCAAAGCATAGAAATTCCCGAAAATTCATGCCGGTGCCTTTTGTGATGAGGTGGGATAGATAATAAGTGCTCAGGTGTTCCAGAGCGCTGAGATCCTCCAACGTTATTTTTTCAGCGTGCTTCTCATAGATATAATTGATTATTCTCCCCAACCGCTTCGCAGAAAGGGGGTTATCATTCCGCGTGTTTACGACGACTTTATTCTCAAAGGAAAAGTAGTGGAAGAAATCATCAAGATATGCGAGGAGCTGGACAATCAGATCGATGATCAGCCGCTTATAGCCGGGCTCCTTCTTTATGGATTCCAGAAGGATGCTGCCAAAATAGAACCGGAGAGCATCCAGACGTTCATCATCCTTGTCATTGGTTAAGGTACGGAAGCAGCTGCCGGATATCCGGTTGAAATAATGGGAAAAGAAATAGTTGTCGATTTGGACCAGAGCAACGATATTTTTCTGATCCGTGCGGTACAGGCCATGGACCTCACGCCCGTTGATGGTAAATACATTACCCTCTGTGATACGGTAGGTGAAATAACCGCATTTCAGATTGATTTCGCCCTTTAAAACATAAACGAACTCGATATCCTGATGAAAATGCAGCGGATACTCTTCTATTTCCACGATTCGGATGTTAACGGGAAGGTCATCATTGTAAGAGGACTTTTCCTTAATCATGAACATCACCCCTTCCACATTATACCTTAGATTTTCTAAAATGTCTTAAGAGTTTTTGGAAATAATAGCAAGCTAATCGATAAATTCAGCAATATAATAAAACCTTTTCCGGCAGATCTGTAATAAATTATAAAGAGTTAATGGAACGACGAAAGAGGTGACTGAAACGTTATGGATACCTATAACAGGAAAGAGGAATTTTCCCTTGTACTGCCCGATGGAACGACCATGCCACGGCTTGGGCAGGAAACCTGGATGATGGGCGAAGCTGAAGAAAAACGGCAGGAAGAGATCAATGCCCTAAAGTATGGCTTGAATCTCGGAATGAAGCTCATCGATTCCGCCGAGATGTATGCGGATGGCATTGCGGAAACGATTACAGGAGAAGCGATACGGAGCGTGAATAGGGCGGATGTTTTTCTGGTGTCGAAGGTGTTGCCGGAAAATTCGGGAGAGAACCGCATCTTTCAAAGCTGTGAGAAATCGCTTCGGTGCATGGGTGTTGAAACTCTTGATCTATACCTTTTGCATTGGCGGGAAAACGCAGATCTTTCCCAGGTCGCCTATTGCATGGAAATGCTGATCCAAAAGGGCAAAATCAAACGTTGGGGCGTGTCAAACTTTGATACCGACGACATGGAGGACCTGTGGAAGGTGGCAGATGGAAAGAACTGCGCAATCAATCAGGTGCTGTATAATTTGGGTTCCAGAGGAATCGAATTTGATCTGATGCCATGGCAGAGGGAACGAAAAATACCCTTCATGGCCTACTGCCCGGTGGCCCAAGGTGGAAGCCTGCGGGAAGAAATGTTAAATAACAAATATGTATTGGAGGTTGCGAAACAGCATGATGCAACTCCCATTCAGATCCTGCTAAGCTTTGTGCTGCGTCATGATGATATGGCGGCGATCCCAAAAGCCGTAAGGAGGGAACACGTGGAGCAAAATGCGGCAGTAAAGAATATCCGGCTCAGTGAAGATGATATTGAATGTTTGTCCAAAGGCTTTCCGGTTCCAACCCGGAAAATGCCGATGGAAAAAGTATAGGGGGATTCTGTATGTTAAACGATAGATTACAGCGAATGAAGAATAAATATTTTGAAACCAGGCCGAATCTTACGCCGGAACGGTTGAGACTGGCTACGAAGGCCTATCAAAAGTTCTCGGGAGAAGCGATCCCGGTGTTCAGAGCGAAGATCCTGGCTTACGTTCTGGATAATATGACCATTTTGATCAACGAGGATGAACTCATCGTCGGTACTCCGAGCAGCACTTACCGGGGCGCCAATCTGTTTCCGGAATACACCTCGACGAATTGGCTGGTCAGCGAATTGGATGATTTTCCGACCCGCTCGGCTGATCCCTATGATCTCACGGATGAGGACAAGAAGGAAATCAAGAAATACTTGAAATACTGGGAAGGAAAGAGTATTGAGGACATTGCTTCCGAGGTATTGCCTCCCGATATCGAAAATGCACGCCTAAGGGACATTATCTCCATCGGATGCCGCAACGGCTGCTCCGGAGAAACCATGCCGAATCATAAGAAGCTTTTAACGGTGGGTCTCAACGGTTACATAAAAGAGTGCGAAGATAACATTGCAAAGACCTTAGGCGGAAGTAAGGAAAAGCAGGAGAAGATCGATTTCTGGAATGCATCCATCATCATATGCAAAGCAATCATCCGGTTTGCCGTAAGATACGCAGACCGAGCGGAAGAAATTGCCGCCTCGGAAAAGAATCCCGAGAGGAAGGAAGAGCTGCTTACCATTGCTAAAAACTGCAGAAATGTTCCGGGTAATCCGCCGCGAAGCTTTCATGAAGCGCTGCAGCTCGTCTGGTTTGTCCAGGTGGTGTTCCATATTGAAGCACCGACAACAGCCTGTGGCTTCGGCAGGTTCGACCAATATATGTATCCCTATTTCAAAGTCGATAAAGAAGCGGGGAAACTGAATGACAAGTCAGCACTGGAGCTGCTGGAATGCTTCTATTTAAAGACCTGTGAGGTAGTGGAAGTCAGAGATAAATGGTACTCAAAGTCATTTGCCGGATACCCGATGTGGGAGATTCTTATGGTTGGAGGACAAACCCCGGAAGGCAAGGATGCAACGAATGAGCTGTCCTATTTGTGTCTTGATGCAGGAGCAGATTTGCAGACGTCCCAGCCGGTTCTGGCTGTTCGGCTGTTTGAAGGCACTCCGCCGCCGCTGCTTCGAAAAGGCGCCGGGATGGTGCAGCAGGGTATGGCCAATCCGGGCTTTTTTAATGACAAGGTAGTCATCCCAATGGTTCTTGCCAAGGGCGCAACCATTGAGGAAGCGAGGGATTGGGCTATAGTAGGCTGTATCCAGCCTCAAGCAGGCGGCGGAACTGCGGATGGCAGCCCCGACGCTGGCTATGTTAATGCACCGAAGGTTCTTGAACTGGTGCTCCACAATGGAATTGATCCTCGTACCGGTGAGCAGATCGGTTTGAAGACGGGAGATCCGAATAAATTCACAACCAAGGAAGAACTCATCGAAGCGGTCAAAAATCAGATGGAATATTTCTATGAAATGATCCGTGACGGCTATAACATCATGGTACCGCATCATATGCTCCGGCTGCCGGTGGTATTTGCCTCACTTGTCATGGAAGGCTGCATTCAAAACGGAAGGTCTGTCCAGGAAGGCGGAACCAAGTACAATTCCTCCGGAATGTTCATAACGGGTCCTGCAAACCTGGCAGATTCCATCGTTGCTATAGAGGAAGTTGTATTCAAGGATAAAACCCTGACCATGGAGGAACTGATCAGGATTTTGGACAAAAACTTTGAAGGAGAAGAACGGATAAGACAGCTTCTTATCAACAAACCGCCGAAATTTGGCAATGATAACGAATATGTGGATGGCATTGCGCGAGATCTTGTGAGCTTTGTTGCGAAAACCGTCCAGCAGTACAAGGATTCCCGCGGTGGTAATTACAGCTTCTGCAATTTATCCCAAACCGTCAATATATCACATGGAGAGGTAACGGGTGCTACACCGGACGGCAGGCTTGCCGGTCATACGCTCAGCGATAATTCTTCGCCGGTCATGGGACGTGATCTGAGCGGACCGACGGCTACCGTGAAATCGGTTGCCGCTTTGGATCAGGTTCATTTTAATGACGGTGCATTATTCAATCTTCGGTTTGATCCGAGAGGTATACAAGGGGAGAAGGGGCTGGAGATCATCGAAGGTGTGATCAAGACCTATTTCGACCATTACGGAGAGCATATTCAGATCAATGTCGTGGATAACGAAACTCTGAGGAAAGCGCAGGAAAGGCCCGAGGATTACAGAGGTCTTATGGTAAGGGTCGCCGGTTATATGGCTTATTTCACAGAGCTTGACAGAGCAGCGCAGGATTCCATTATTGAAAGAACAGCACATTATGCGTAATCGTAATATTATGGGTCTGGTGGGAGGAATCCAGAAGTTTTCGACGGAAGACGGGCCCGGAATTCGTACCACGGTTTTCCTGAAGGGCTGTCCGTTGCACTGCAGCTGGTGCCACAATCCGGAGTTGATCGAACCCGAGATCCAGCTTTTACGCTGTCCCAATAATTGCATTGGGTGCGGGGTATGTGAGCAGGTTTGTCCGCAGAATGCGATTTCCTTTCCTGATGGTGAATTCAGGATTGACTGGATAGCCTGCGACAGATGCATGAAATGCACCGAGGTATGTTGGTCGAAGGCATTAAATGCAGCTGGCAAATGGATGACGGTTGAGGAAGTAATGGCACAGGTCGCTCAGGACAAGGATTTTTACCTCCATACCAACGGTGGAATGACAATTAGCGGGGGAGAGCTGCTTAGCCAACCGGAATTTGCGGAAGCGCTGATGGATGCCTGCGGAGAAATAGGGATCGGAGTGGTGCTGGATACCTCCGGATACGGAACCAATAATACGCTGTCACAGCTGGCAAGCCATAAAAGCTGTACCCATATCTTGTTTGATATGAAACTGTTTGAAAGTGAAGTACATCGGAAATATACCGGAGTAGGCAATGAAATTATCCTGCAGAATCTAAAAGCACTGGCAGCAGATCCGGCTGTCAATCCGAAGCTGATTATGCGGATGCCGCTCATCAGCGGAGTGAATGATTCGGAGGGTGAGATTCAAATGGTTTGCAGTCTCTTTGCTGACAACAGCCTGAAATCGTTGACGCTGCTGCCCTATCATGATCTGGGAATTTCCAAATGCAGGAACATCGGCGGTGAACCGGAGCTGTTTCTGCCGCCCTCAGCCGATCGAATTAAAAGGATCATCGGCTGCTTTGAGGCATCCGGAATCAAAGTTCAAATCCATAATCAGCCCTGATGAATTGTTAAAAAAATATTTAAATTGCAAAACAGATTTAACTATGTTATGGTTTAATCTGTTTTGTTATTATTTATCTAATTATGACGTATTTTATTGCGGAGGACTATTATGACTACAGAAAAAATCAAATCAACAATTGCGAATCCATCCCCTCTTGGTCTATTGGGATTCGGTATGACTACTGTTTTGCTCAACTTACACAATGCAAACATCATACCCCTATCCATTGTGATTATTGCAATGGGAATTACGATCGGCGGAGTTTCACAGATAGTAGCTGGAATTATGGAATTTCTAAAAAATAATGTCTTTGGTGCAACAGCTTTTACCGCTTATGGTTTCTTTTGGCTGTCGCTCATCGTGATCTGGATCAACCCTACATCTGAAATTGCTGCGGCAGACGAAAAGAGCAGGGGATTCTATCTTCTTTTATGGGGAATCTTTACTGCATTTATGTTTATCGGCACCCTGAAGCACAACCGCGGGATCCAATTTGTGTTCCTAACGTTGACAATCCTGTTTTTTATGCTGTCGATCGGAGACTTTACCGGAAACGCCGCAACCAAGATTGCAGCCGGATGGGTAGGTATCGTATGCGGAGCATCAGCGATCTATAACAGTGTTGCGCAGATCATCAACAACGAGTACGGTAAAGTAATCCTGCCGTTATAACGCATAAGTTGAAAATTTTCGACTGTAGAAAATTTTCTTACATCTTTGCGTTGCAAGGAGGCGGGCATTGACCGCCTCATTATAAGCAAAATCGGATTGATAATGAGTAATTTGGGTGAAACCGGCAAAGTGTTATTACACTTTGCCGGTTTTTTAAGTGTGCAGAAAAGCTGTCAGTGATTGCAATGGCTTTCATGTAAGTCAGTACGAGCTTGCGATTGGATAAAAATTAATTTTCAGAATAGTATGCCAATTTGATATAATATTCACAATATTCCCAAATCATTATATATCAGCGCTTTGCAAAAACATAACTAGTTTGCTATTGATGTAACTGGTTTTATGAAATAATATCTAAAAATGGGCGTTTTGTGCGCATTTTCTAGTTTACAAATTTGCTGTTATGGGATATAATTGACCTGATAAATAATTAACAGTTTATAATCTGCAACGTAAAACAGATAAGGAGGAATACTATGAAGTTACAAGATATTGGAAGCCAATGTGCTTGCGGGAATCAAAACGAGTTTGATTTCACAGAGCTGGACCTGTTTGTGAAAAAAGTTAAGGACATGCCCGGAAATCTGATCGTGATCCTGCAGCAGGCGCAGAATATCTATGGCTATCTGCCAAGAGAAGTCATCGCCTATATCTCAAAAAAGACGGGAAACACTCAGGCTAAGATATACGGGGTAGCGACCTTCTACACTCAGTTCAGACTAGAACCGATCGGAAAGAATCTTATTATGCTTTGCCAGGGAACAGCCTGCCATGTGAGCGGTTCACAGGAAATAGAAGCAGTGATTTGTGACGAATTGAAAATCTCCGACGGAGAGACAACAGATGATGGATTCTTTACTTTGAATAATGTGGCGTGCCTCGGCTGCTGCAGCCTTGCGCCCGTAATGATGATCCAGAACAGCTCCGGGGAAGAGACCTATGGAAACCTGACAAAAGAGAAGGTGCTGGAAATCATTGGTCAGATCAGAGAGAAAGAAGCAAAGGAGGCATAATCATGAAAATAATTGTAGGACAGGGAAGCTGTGGAATCGCCTCCGGCGCAAAAAAGACGGAAGCAGAATTTAAAAGGCAGATCCGGGAGAAGAAACTCAATGTGGCAGTCATCATTACAGGATGCATCGGAAGCTGCTATCTGGAGCCCATCGTAGACGTCATCAACGACGACGGAACATTATACAGATATGTACATATGACGGCGGACAAAGCGGAAGCTGTTGTAAATCAGCATATCATCGGAAAAAAGCCGGTTGCGGAATATCTCATTCCGGAAGCCGGAAAAGCGTTCTTAGAAAAACAGACCAGAATCGCCCTGAAAAACTGTGGCGTGATCAATCCGGAAGACATCAATGATTATATAGCTGCAGGAGGGTATCAGGCTGTCAGAAAGGCACTCTTTGAAATGGATGGAGATTCTATCTGCAGAGAGATCGAAAAATCAGGTTTGAGAGGAAGAGGCGGCGGTGGATTTCCGACCGGCAAAAAATGGGTGCAGGTCAGAAGTCAGCTTGAGCCGATTAAATATATCGTCTGCAACGGAGATGAAGGAGATCCCGGCGCATTCATGGACCGAAGCGTGATGGAGGGAGATCCTCACAAGATGCTGGAGGGCATGATCATTGCCGGTATTGCCACCGGAGCACAGGTTGGTTATATCTATGTTCGTGCCGAATATCCATTGGCAGTGCATCGTCTGCAGATCGCCATCGCCCAAGCGGAAGAGGCCGGATATCTGGGCAACAAGATTCTGGGCAGCGGCTACAGCTTCCATATCCGGATCAATTTGGGAGCAGGAGCTTTTGTATGTGGAGAGGGCAGTGCCCTGACTGCTTCCATCGAGGGACTCAGAGGAGTGCCGAGAGTAAAGCCTCCTCGCACTGTAGAACAGGGATTGTTCGGAAAACCGACGGTACTGAATAATGTTGAAACCTTTGCCCATGTTTCCTATATCATCATGAACGGCGCAGCTGGATACAGAAAAATTGGAATCGAGAAAAGCCCGGGCACAAAAGCTTTTGCGCTTACCGGAAATGTGAACAATACAGGGCTCATTGAAGTTCCAATGGGAACAACGCTAAGGGTCGTGTTATTTGATATCGGCGGAGGCGTGAAAAACGGGAAAGCCTTCAAGGCTGTCCAGATCGGCGGACCGTCTGGCGGCTGTCTCACAGAGAAGCATCTTGATATGAGTCTGGATTTTGACTCCCTGACAAAAGCCGGCGCCATGATCGGTTCCGGAGGCCTTGTTGTTATGGATGAAAGCACATGCATGGTTAGCATCGCCAAATTCTTTATGAACTTTACGGAGCATGAATCCTGTGGAAAATGCGTTCCCTGCAGAGAAGGCACCCATGTAATGAATGAGATCCTTGATGATATTGTCAACGGCAGAGGAAGTGAAGATCAGATCGACATGCTCATGGAGCTTGCCGATACCATAACAAACACAGCGTTATGCGGTCTCGGAAAAACAGCCGCATCTCCTGTGGTAAGCACCATAAAAGAATTTAAAGACGAATATATCGCTCACGTGGTGGATAAATACTGCCCCACAGGCAGCTGCCGCGGTTTAAAACGAATCGAAATCATTGCCGACAAGTGCAAGGGCTGTTCCAAATGTCAGACCATATGCCCTGTGAATGCCATTACCGGACAGAGAAAAGAGCCGTATCATATCGATTGGGCGAAGTGCATCAAATGCGGAAGATGTATCGACTCCTGCCATTTCAGTGCGATTGTTGAGAAATAGAAGGAAGGTGAACCAAATGACTCCGAAAACACAAAAATTTATGATTATCAATGGCGAACAAGTTCCTTATACCAATGAAAAGAACATTCTCAAAGTAGTTCGCAAGGCTGGGATCGACTTGCCGACCTTATGCTATTATTCAGAGCTTTCCGTTTACGGTTCCTGCAGAATGTGCATGGTGGAAGACCATAAGGGAAACATCATCACCTCCTGCTCCACTCCGCCGAAAAGCGGCATGGAGATCAGAACCAACACACCGAGGCTGAAACAATACAGAAAGACAATTTTAAGATTGTATCTGGCCTCCCATTGCAGGGAGTGCACGACCTGTCCGAAGAACACCAGCTGTAAACTTCAGGACCTTGCCATCCGATACGGCATTGATGAGATCAAATTTGACAAGACGGAAAAAGCCTGGAAAAATGATCATAAAATAGACAATTCCAGTCAAGCCATCACAAGAAATCCCAACAAGTGTATCCAATGCGGTGACTGTGTACGCATGTGCAACGAGACCCAAAACGTGGGAGCCATCGATTTTGCGCTCCGCGGTTATGAGTTGAAGGTTTGTCCTGCATTCGACATGCCTCTTGCGGAAACGGAATGTGTCAACTGCGGTCAATGCGCAGCGGTATGTCCGACAGGAGCCATCACCATAAAAAATGATGTTCCGGCGGTATGGAAGGCAATCTACAATGAAAAGAAACGTGTGGTAGCGCAGGTGGCACCGGCCGTTCGAGTTGCTTTGGGTGAAGAGTTCGGATTGGGAGACGGCGAGAACGTCATGCCTCTCATCGTGGCAGCCATGAGGAAACTGGGTTTCGATGAAATTTATGATACCTCCTTTACTGCAGACCTGACCGTAATCGAAGAGACAAATGAATTTTTAAATAAACTGGAAAAGGGAGACAAACTCCCGCTGTTCACTTCCTGCTGTCCCGCATGGGTCAGATATGCGGAAGAAAAACATCCGGAATTGATGCCACAGGTTTCTACCTGCAAATCACCTCAGCAGATGTTTGGCTCGCTGATCAAAGCATACGAAAAAGATAGGGACATAAAGGACGGGAAAGAAACCGTAGTCGTATCTATCATGCCGTGCACTGCCAAGAAGTCGGAAGCAAGCAGAGACGAATTCGTTACCGACGGCAATCAAGACGTCGACATCGTACTGACGACAAAGGGGCTTGCCGATATGATCTATGAGTCGGGAATTGTCTTCAAGGAATTGGAGCCGGAGGCTCTGGATATGCCATTTGGAATGTTTACCGGTGCGGGCTTGCTCTTCGGTGTGACCGGCGGCGTGACCGAGGCTGTGATCAGAAAGGTCATAAAGGATAAGAGCTATACGAATATCAACAATATCAAGTTCTGCGGCGTTCGAGGCATGGAAGGGATCAAGGAATTTGAACTTCCTCTTGAGGATGGAGTGACCGTACTGAAGATCGCAGTGGTCAGCGGACTGGGCAATGCGGAAAAGCTTATTGAAAAAATGAATGCAGGAGAAGCCTCCTATCATTTTATTGAAGTAATGGCTTGTCCGGGCGGCTGCGTCGGCGGCGAGCAGGCGGTCGAGTGGGGCATGGCCGACGTGCTGGTGCCGCTGGC
>CAZTEH010000082.1:0-5585 GCA_964612345.1 uncultured Oscillospiraceae bacterium
TAATAACCTATGGAGGTGGAAGTGCCAAAAAGAGTGGCCTTATCGACAAGGTTAAATCCGAACTTGGAAATAGGAGAATTCATGAATTTGGTGGTATTGAGCCGAATCCTCGCTACGAAACTTTAGTGAAAGCTGCAGAAATTGTACGCAGTGAAAATATTGATTTTATACTTGCAGTCGGCGGCGGCTCTGTTATTGACGGAACGAAATTTATAACGCTTGCTTCTTATTACAAGGGAGATCCGCGCGATTTGTTAAAGTATGGTTTTGCGCTGATTACTTCTGAGGTAGTGGAAAAAGTTGTTCCGTTTGGCGTGGTGCTGACGTTGCCGGCTACGGGGTCTGAAATGAACAGTGGAGCTGTAATCAGTTATGAGCACGGAAAATTTCCTGTCATGAGTGAGTTGGTATTCCCGAAATTTTCAATATTGGACCCGACTATTACGTTTACTCTTCCAAAGACCCAAGTAGCCAATGGGGTGATTGACGCATTTGTCCATACCACAGAGCAATATATCACATATCCTGTGGATGCCAGGGTGCAGGATCGTATCGCTGAGGGGATTTTACAAACTTTGATTGAAATAGGTGGAACTTCGGTTGCGGAACCTGAAAACTATGATGCTCGTGCAAATCATGTTTGGAGTGCAACTATGGCATTGTGCGGAATGGTTGGCTCAGGAGTTCCGGTGGACTGGGCGACTCATATGATCGGGCATGAACTTACTGCTCTATTTGGTATTGATCATGGGCAAACATTAGCAATTGTGTATCCATCTGTACTTGAGGTGAGGCGGGAACAAAAACGCGCGAAACTATTGCAGTACGCAGAACGTGTATGGCACATAGAGAGTGGAAGCGAAGAGGAAAAGATAGACTTGGCAATCCGGAAGACCAGAGAATTCTTTGAAAGCCTTGGTGTAAAAACACATCTGTCCGAATATGGCGTCGGAGCTGATAAAATACCGGTTGTTGTTGAACAACTAAAGGCTCATGGGATGGTAAACCTCTCGGAAACTCAGGATCTCACATTGGATATAAGTCAAAAGATTCTTGCGGGAGCATTATAGTTATATGATACGGAGGAGTAGAATATTGAAAAAATTAGGATTCGGCTTGATGCGCTTACCGATAACGGAAGAAGAAAATCCGAAAAGCATCGATCAGGAGCTTGTGAATAAGATGGTGGACTATTATCTGGAGAAGGGATTCACCTATTTTGATACGGGATACCCATACCATCAGGGAATGAGCGAGGTAGCGGCAAGAAGGGCACTCGTAGAAAGACACCCAAGAGAAGCATTTCAGTTAGCGGATAAAATGCCGACATTTTTGGTGACCGGCAATGCAGATTATCAGAGATTTTTTGATGAGCAGCTGGAAAGATGCGGAGTGGAATGCTTTGATTATTATCTGCTGCACACCCTTGGCGTGAAGAACTATGCGGGCACTCTCAAATATAACGGATTTGAATTCATGAAGCAATTGAAGGCTGAGGGCAAGGCAAAGCACATCGGCTTTTCTTATCACGACAAAGCAGAACTGTTGGACAGGATCCTGACGGAGCATCCGGAGATGGAATTTGTGCAGCTTCAGATCAACTATATCGACTGGGACAATGAAAGCATCGAATCCCGCAAATGCTATGAAGTGGCGACAAAGCATGGTAAGCCGGTTATTGTTATGGAGCCGGTCAAAGGAGGTGCGCTTGCAATCGTACCAGAGGAGGCGGATAAATTACTTAAGGAGTATCACCCGGATCTGAGTGCGGCATCGTGGGCAGTCCGATTTGCAGCTTCTTTGGACAACGTTTTCATGGTGCTTAGCGGAATGAGCAATTTTGAACAGGTTATAGACAACATAAGCTATATGCAGGATATGGTACCCTTGAATGGCGAAGAGAAGCAAATCATAAAAAACGCAACGGGGATCATCAACGGCAGTATCGCGATCCCATGCACCGCATGCCAGTATTGTGTGGATGGCTGCCCTAAAAATATAGCAATTCCGAAATATTTTTCACTGTATAATGACCAGAAGCAATTCCGACTTGTGCCTGCCCACATGGTTTATTACATGAATTTGACACAGGACTTCGGGAAGGCTTCTGACTGCATTGATTGCAAGCAGTGTGAACAGCACTGTCCACAGCACATCGCCATTGTGGAGGAGTTAAAAAAAGTTGCAGAGGTTTTTGACAAGGTAAGCCTTTAGAGTTAACACAAAGTGCTATAATATTAAATATCAGGAGGTGAAATCGCATGACGATCACTGAAGTAAGTAAAAAATATGATCTTTCGCAGGATACACTCCGATATTATGAACGCATCGGACTGATCCCGAGTGTGAACCGCAAAAAAAGTGGAATCAGAGATTATACGGAAGAAGATTGCAGATGGATAGAGTTTATCAAATGTATGCGAAATGCAGGTCTGCCGATCGAAGTGTTAATAGAGTATTTTAGGCTATTTCAACAAGGTGATGCGACCATTGAGGCCAGAAAAGAACTCTTAACTGAGCAGCGCAAGCAGTTAATTTCTAGAATAAAGGATATGCAAGAAACGCTGGAACGCCTGAACTACAAAATTGATAGCTATGAACAGGCAGTGGTGATAAAAGAAAATGAGTTAAAAAAATAGGAAGATTAGTTTTAAGGCAGTCAAAATTAATAAATAGTAGTTATGTTAAAAATAATAATGAGGAGCGTCATTCATGGATAAGGAAAGAATAGAGAAAGCTGTGAGAGAAATACTTTTTGCTATAGGGGAAGATCCAGATAGAGAGGGTCTTGTAGATACCCCAAAGCGAGTAGCAAATATGTACGAGGAAATTTTTCCGGGTCTCCACGAAGATCCGGAAAAGCATCTTGAAATATATTTTCAAGATGAAAAGTACGATGAACTTGTTTTGGTAAAGGATATCCCCTTTTATTCAATGTGTGAACACCATCTTGTACCCTTTTTTGGGAAAGCACATGTCGCGTATCTCCCTAAGAACGGTAAACTCACAGGTTTAAGCAAACTTGCAAGAGTTGTAGAAACTGTCGCAAAAAGGCCTCAGCTTCAAGAAAGGATCACAGCCACCGTTGCTGATACACTTATGAAGAAGCTTGAGCCTTATGGAGTTATTGTTGTCATTGAAGCTGAGCACATGTGCATGACCATGAGAGGAGTACAGAAACCGGGCTCCAAGACAGTAACCTCGGCTGTAAGGGGTGTATTTAAAACAGATCCAAGGTCAAGAGCAGAAGTCATGTCAATCATAAATAAATAAAATAGGAGCGGTAATGGATAAAAAAGATATAAGATTTATTTCACAAAGAAAGAAGATTAGATTTTTGGGTCATGAGCTTGAATTTGGAGAAAGAACCCTCATTATGGGTATTTTAAATCTCACTCCTGATTCATTCTCAGATGGAGGAGACTTTGTCTCAGTTGATATCGCAGTTGAGCATGCCAAAGAAATGCTAAGAGACGGAGCAGACATTATAGATATTGGTGGCGAATCGTCAAGACCAGGGCACGTAAGGATAAGTGCCGAGGAAGAACTGAGAAGGGTGATACCTGTTATTAAAAAGCTTAAGGAAGAAACAAATGCAATATTATCAATAGATACAATAAGAGCTGAAGTCGCAGAAGAAGCAGTAAAAAATGGAGTCCACATCCTTAATGATATTTGGGGATTTCATGAGGACAAGAAACTTGCTTTTGTTGCTGCAAAATATGGTACCCCTGTTGTTTTAATGCACAATCAAAATAATAGCGATTACGAGGGAGATATGCTCGATGAGATAAAAAAGTTCCTTACGGAGTCGATAAAAATTGCAAAACAATCAGGGGTTAAGGAAGATATGATCATTTTAGATCCTGGTCTGGGGTTCGGAAAAACACCCGAGCAAAACTTGATTGTAATGAGCCGATTAGAAGAGATAAAATCTCTCGGTTATCCTGTGCTTCTTGGAGCATCGAGAAAATCAATGATCGGAAAAATACTTGATGCTCAACCAAAAGACAGGGATGAAGGAACAATCGCCACTACTGTTTTAGGAATCGTTCAAGGTGTGGATATTGTGAGGGTGCACAATGTTTTAGCAAACGCACGCGCGGTAAAGGTCACCGATGCTATTGTTAGGAGAGAATATTAATGGATAAAATCATAATGGAAAACATGGGGTTTTATGGCTACCATGGTGTTTTGCAAGAAGAAAAAACTCTTGGTCAGAAGTTTTTTGTAGATGCTTCCCTTTATCTTCCGTTAAAAAAAGCAGGAGAAACAGATGACCTGAACTTTTCCGTAAACTATGGAGAAGTATATGAAACGATAAGGGAAATCGTCACATTTGAAAAGTTTGACCTTATGGAGGGTTTAGCAGATAGGATATGCAGTGAGGTACTTTCAGCCTATCCACTGGTTCAAAAAATACGAATAAGGGTTAAGAAGCCTGAAGCTCCAGTTCCTGGAATCTTTGACTATTTCGGAGTAGAAATAGAAAGGGAAAGGTAAGCATGAGTAAAATATATTTGAGTCTTGGGACTAACCTTGGAGATAAGGAAAGTAACCTTGAACAGGCTCTGCGCTTACTTGCGCAAAAAGTTAAAATACTTAAAACATCCTCCCTTTATGAAACAGAACCAGTTGGATTTAAGGATCAGCCATGGTTTTTAAACATGGTTCTTGAAGGGAAAACAGACTTATCTGCAAGCGACCTTCTTAGCTTTACAAAAAGTATTGAAAGTGAAATGAAGAGGATAAAGACAATTGTAAATGGCCCTAGGATTATAGACGTGGACATCCTTTTATATGATGACGAGAAAATTGAAACTGAGGATCTAATTATTCCTCACCCAAGGATGCAGGAAAGAGCTTTTGTAATGGTTCCGCTTTATGAAATATCATCTGATCTTATAATTCTAGGTAAAAGTATAAAAGATATTATCGAAAATTTTAGCGGAGAAAAAATTAATAAAAGGATTTAAAATATGGAAAGAATTAATTATATTCTTAATGATCCCGATTTCTTGAACTATTTAAATAAAAATATAGAGGCAGAAGCTGACAGGATATACTGCCATCATGACATAGCGCATTATCTTGATGTTTCAAGAATCGCCTATATAATATCACTTGAACAAAAGCTTGACGTAGATAAAGTGATATTATATGCGATGGGTATCCTTCATGACATAGGCAGGTGGATGGAATATGAAAATGGTATTGACCATGCAATTGCAAGTAAAAAACTTGCTGAAGGAATCCTTCATAAATGTGAATTTTCAGAAATAGAGATAAAGGAAATACTTTCTGCTATTGAGGGGCATAGGAAAAAGGGAGGCACTTCATTTTTGGCGGATATTCTCTATAGGGCTGATAAATTCTCAAGAAACTGCATCCTATGCAATGCAAGAATAACATGTAAGAAGTTTCAAAATGGTGAGAAACCTTTTCTGCGTTATTGAGCATAGGTGATTGTGAGGGGTGCATTTTTCAAACACCCGATTTGGAAAACAATATATAAAATTAATACAGGCAAGAAGTCAGAGCTTATTATTTGTTTATTTCTGCTTTCTATAGATTTTATTTATTGC
>CAZTEH010000082.1:5685-8038 GCA_964612345.1 uncultured Oscillospiraceae bacterium
GAAGTCAGAGCTTATTATTTGTTTATTTCTGCTTTCTATAGATTTTATTTATTGCATATATACTTTAGTTCAAGTACGGTTTGCCGTTATTAATTTCCTCTGTTTTTATAGAGAGGGAAGTACTCCATGTAAAATTACGCTCCGTCTCAGGGTCTTCTCCGAAATTATTAATAACACTGATGAAGGTACTTTCCTGAGCGGAGGTTATCGGCGAGCACGCAGAAGTAACCGGTGTCCCCGCAGAAACCGTCAGGACATCGATGTTTACGGGAATGCCTAACACAAGATAAATGGTTATTAAAATACTTGTTAGTCTTCTTAATATGGTTTTCATAAATTTTCCCTTTGCTGTTTTTCCGCACCCTTTATTTCTACATGTTATTACATAATTTGATCACTGTAAATGTCTAAAATCTTCAAAAGAGCAATCTGAGAGAATTTTCAGACTCAATTAACGAACTTATCAGATTGAATAGGTATGATATTATCTGCAAGATGTCAATCGACGAACGTCATTTGTAAGTGGTTAATTTGAGTCTTTTTTTTATATCGATAAACCGAAAAATTTATTTTTAGTTTATTTATTTTCAATCAGCAGTTTATACTCCGTATTTATACTGAAGACAGTTTAATTACTTAGAAAGAAAGCAAATAAGATTGAATGGGGTGATTATATGAATAAGCGTACACATTGGAATATTGCCAAATTGTCAGTTAAGAAAACAGATGAGTTGTTTCCGGAATATAAAATGAAGGGGATTAAAAAGATCATGTTTTTTCTGGGAACGATAGAACCGGATTTGAGCATTATACAATTTGTTCATCCTCATTTTTATGAAAGATCTGCGGTATACATCTATTCGAAAATCAGTGAGATGAACAGAAATGATAAAGATGGATTCTTTGATGAATATAAACTGGGAAAGATGGTTCACTATCTTTGCGACTTTTGCTGTTATGCACATAGCAGCGGTGGCATGGGAGGGATAACGGATCACATACTTTATGAGCAAAAAATAAATAAATATTTAATTAAAAATTACAACGGGTTCTGTGAGAAGACATCACAAGAGGAAGTAAAACTGCTGAAATACGCGGATATCATTTCATATATTGATTGGAATATCAAACAATATAAATTAGAAAAGCCTTGTTATTTAAATGATATTGAAAAATCAATAGAAATCAGTGCTGCTTTGATACGGAATATATTATGTGATGTCAAATCTTTATCGTACGTGAATCAGTTTTTCATAAACGAAGATACTGCCGTCGTTGGTCTTAGTAGCTGAGAAAAAGGGAGTTAAAAGGGATGCTATGCAAAATATTATTATAGAAATAATGAACCAGTTCGGATATTGGGGGGTCGGATTTCTAATTGCTGTGGAAAATCTCTTTCCTCCCATTCCTTCAGAAGTCATTTTGACCTTTGGAGGATTTATGACCACCTATACCAACTTGAATGTATGGTTGGTAATTCTATCTGCCACGATTGGGTCAGTGATAGGTGCCCTTATTTTATATTCCTTCGGACGATTGATTGAACCGGAAGCTTTAAAAGTCTTGATTTCCGGGAAAATTGGGAAAGCGTTATACCTGAAACCAACTGATATAAGTAATGCCGGCAGATGGTTTGCAAAAAAAGGAAATATGACAGTATTCTTTTGCCGTTTTGTGCCCATCGTGCGAAGCTTGATTTCAATTCCTGCCGGAATGGCGAAAATGAGCATGGGTGTATTTCTAGGGTTTACAATTATGGGCACAGCAATCTGGAACACTGTGCTCGTATGGCTTGGCGTATTTGCAGGTGAATCATGGGAAAGCATCGTAAAATATATGAGCACTTACTCCACAATCATATTATTGTTAATAGGAATTTTTATTTTCATACTTTTAATTGTTTTTTATAAACAACGAATTAAAAAAACATAGAACAATAAACTCCCCTTATCATAAAAAGAATTCAATAAAGAATCTGAATACTTTAAGGGGAGTAATTTCATCTTTTAGAACATCCTAACCGATATTAATAAGGGTCAGGACTGCCTTGTGAATTTTGATCAAAGCTAGCTTCAAAATGAAAGGAACCTTAATCATAAGGTTCCTTAAAAGAGTCCAAGTTTATGTTTTGAACTGCACCTTATTGAGCAGCAGTCATTATTATTAATCAGCATCGTTGCCTTGAGAATCATTGTCATCTGTATTATTGGTATTACCGATGTCTTCCTGATCGTCGTTAAGATCTTCGTCATCAACATTATTAGTATCTTCCTGATCGTCGTTAAGATCTTCGTCATCAACATTATTAGTATCTTCCTGGTCGTCATTAAGTTCTTCGTCATCTACATTATTA
>CAZTEH010000082.1:8138-17476 GCA_964612345.1 uncultured Oscillospiraceae bacterium
ACATTATTAGTATCTTCCTGGTCGTCATTAAGTTCTTCGTCATCTACATTATTAATATCTTCCTGGTCGTCGTTAACATTGCTTTCGTCTTGGTTGTCGTTAACATTGACATCCTCTTGATTAGTTAAACCCTCCAGGCCGATATTCTTTGTCTCCGCAAGTGTCATCAAATCGCTTATTCTTTTGTTAGAGAGATCTTCAAAAGTTAAGCTGGTATCATTTTTCATCAGCTGTTCAATTAATTCCATTTTACCTACAGAAACTTTATTCTCGTGTGCATTTTGGACATCCTCATTGGTTACCTTAATGCTTTGCTGTATTAGATTTGCATTCAACTGTTTTTCAGTCAGATAGGTTGAAATAATATCATTTACATTTTTAGAAAGCTCAGCTGATGCTTTTTTATCTTCTGATGTTATTAAAATTTGGTTATCCTTGTCTGGAGATAGATATTCGCCTAATATCATGCGGTCCACGATATCCTTTATTACATCTTCAAGATTCTTGCTTTTCAAATCATATCCAGCCATCAGCTGTTTAGCATCTTCATTCATAGGATTAACGGAAACAACATTGTTTAGACGATTGGTCTGGATTTCAATGCTTGGGTTTACGTCCAATGAGATATAGTTGCTTGGTGATAGAAAATATATTCCTGCTAATACTCCGATAATAACCAACAAGGATGCAATCCCCACCGGCAAAACTAGATTTCTTTTTTTAATCACTTCTGTCATGATAATCAACTCCTTCAAATAATCAATTCTATGATTTTGATATAATGTTTATAGTCATTTAACGCACAAGGAGTTTATTTTATTGCATCTTTTTTTATTTTATTATTTTTTATTTATAAATATTATTCATTCATTCGGATTCTCGTCTGAGGTACTATCAGAGTCGGAGTCACTGTCAGCTGCGTCGTTTTCGGTCGTGTCCGCATCTGTAGGGGAGGAAACATTCTCATTCTGGTTAATAATCGTCTGGGCAGAATCATTTTCATTCTGGTCATTAGCAGGCTTGGAAGAATCATTCCCATTCTGGTCATCATCTGGTTGGGAAGAATCATTTTCATTCTGGTCATTAGCAGGCTTGGAAGAATTATTTGCGTTCTGGTTAGTATTCAGTTGAATGTCTGCGCCCTCATCAATATTGGAATCGTCATTATATTGTATTATTTTATCCAAATCAATTGCATATTTTCTTGAAACTGCAAGTAAGCCTTCCATAGACATATGCGCCAACTCATCAATAGAAAGCTTGGAATTGGAGGATATGATTTCTTGAATCAGCTTCATTTTTCCGACAGATATACTATATTGCGCTGCAGCGGCAGAAGCTTCCTTATCTTTTGTAAAAATCTGCCTTAGTACGTCAGGAGTGATATTCTGTGTTGAAGCACTTTTTTGAATTTTCTTATCAAGCAGTATAGCAAGCTTCTCCGCCTTATCAATGTTTTTATTTTCAACTGAAATCATAATAATGTTTTTATCAGCACTCAGATAACCATGGTTGATCAAAGAAATCAATAGGGCATCTACCGTATCGCTCAATTCGGCATTCCTATAATCTTGCTCCCCGATGATGACTTGTGCATCCTCATTAAGCGCATTTACTGACAAGATATGATTCTGCTTATTAGTCACTATTTCTATACTCGGGTTAACGTCTATGGCAATGACACTGTCAGGCAGCCGATATTGAGTAAACCATCCTGAAAAACATACTAAGAGAATCAAACAGAATGAAACAGCCACAGAAAAACCTCTGAAGGTGTTAGCCTTCCGATTTTCATGTTGCATTGTAATATAATCGTGTCCGGTCATTTTAACAACTGGCATAGAGGCCAGCTTTTCAAAATCGACAGTCGGTGCCTGATTAATAGCTCCTCGAAGGGATCTTTCTAGATTTATTTTCTTCATTGCAGAACCTCCTGTTCGATAAGATGTTTCCTAAGCTTTTTCAGACCACGGTGATATTTTGATAAAGCGGTAGAGAGCGGTATGCCCAAGCTTTTTGCTATTTCATTATGTGAAAAGCCCGAAATGGCATGAAGCAGTATGATTTCCCGCTCCTGATCGTTCAATATTTTTAAGGCTGACTGAAGCACCAGTTTATCTTCTCTATCGGTAACATATGAAAACGAAAGATCATTCCCGATATCCTCTACTAGTGCATTGTCCGTTAGCTTTTTTGATCTCAGTTTCGTCATTGCCAGGTTTCTGGATATGGTAAAAACCCACGCCATAGGCTTTCCCATCGGTTTGTACAGATGAGCTGCTCCGCGGATTTTCAAATAAGTATCCTGTAGCACATCCAAAGTGTCATCATGGTTTTTTAGAATTGACAAAACAAACGCGTATACAGTGCGTTCAGTTAAACGATAAAACTCCTCAAATGCAGCCAAATCATTTTCCGCAATTTTTATGAATACCGCTTCGTCAATTATTAATTTCTTGTGATGCGCAGAATGTGGGCTTTGCTGTTCCATAACACTGCAGAATAACATCATTGGTCTTTCATCCTCTCTACTATAATAACGCTTGAGGGAAGCTTTTTATTGCAAACAATATAAAGCCGGGTTATGGGGGTGATTAATGTTTTGTTTATTCTTGCAAGGTTTAATTATGCTCATTCTACTAGGATTTTGTCATATGTTCAAATAATATTACTGATATGGGCTTTGTACATCACTGGTAATATCTCTCATCGTCAAAATTAAGTAAAAATGAGAAAATTTTCAGATTGGGTTTATTGGAATCTCAGATTTCTACTTTATTATCATTATTATAGAGATCAATAATCGGGGACAAATTTAAATAAATAATTGAAATGAGGGTATATAAAATGCTGGTAACAGAAAACTTAGGAAAAAAATATGGCGACTACTCTGCAGTCGAGAACTTGTCTTTAGAAGTAAAGGAAGGTTCAATATTTGGCTTCCTCGGGCATAATGGCGCGGGAAAGACAACTACGATATCGATGCTGACGACTCTGATCCTACCCACATCCGGGAAAGCATTTATCGGTGGTTGCGATGTAGTAAAGGACAACCTTAAGGTAAGAAATATGCTTGGTTATCTTCCCGAAAATGTTTCTCTTTATGGGGATTTGACGGCAGTAGAAAATCTAAGGTTTTTCGGAAAACTTTCAAGGGTCAAGGACGTAGAGACGAGGATAGAAGAAACATTACAGCTGCTTGATTTTACTGAATGGAAAAACAGGAAGGTTAAAACATATTCAAAAGGAATGAGACAGAGGATCGGTATCGCTCAGGCTATTTTGCATAAACCGCAACTGCTCTTCCTGGATGAACCCACTTCCGGTCTTGATCCACAGGGTACAAAAGCTATGAGAGACATCCTTGCAAAGCTCAATGCTGAATGGGGAACCACGATATTCATGAATACCCATCTGCTGTCTGAAGTGACAAAGCTATGTACGGATATCGGTATCATCAGCAGCGGAAAGCTTTTGATCGCTGACTCACTGGCAAATATTGAAAAGCGATTTCCAGAAGAAAAATCTCTCGAGGAAATCTACTTTAAAATTGAGGGGGCAAAAAAATGAACGGTATCCGAACACTTGCCGGCAAGGAAGTGAGAGCAGCGTTTCGGGACAATATATTCCTGATTATAACAGGTCTGTTTGTTGTTTTATCTAGCATCTCTGTTTATATCGGCTCAAGTACAAAAAATGCGGAGCTGCAGGCTTATCAGGATATTGTGCAGCTGCTGAAAGCACAGGGTGCAACAAGTTTTCCTTCACCGCCGGAGATTTTCCCTCTATCAGTTTTGAGGAATATCATCAGCTATGTGAGCATGATTGGCGCTGTGGTGGCAATTTTCCTGGGATTTGAAACCTTTAGCGGTGAGCGGAGTAATGGCATGCTGAAGCTGATTGCAGTCAGACCTGTTTACAGAGATCAAATCGTGACGGGTAAGCTGCTGGGCGGCGGCGCGGTAATCGGACTTTTACTTGGCATTATTCTGATTTTTAACCTTGCCCTGTTTGTCATGGTATCCGGACTGACTCCCAATATCAATGAAATGATAAGGCTGCTACTCTTTTTTCTCCTTGCATTTGCTTATATGATGGCTTTTTACATCGCAACACTGTATGTTTCCATTAAAACGAATGACAGCGGATTTGGTTTTATGCTGATGATGATTATATGGATCACGATATCTTTTGTACTACCGCAGCTGGCTGACAGCCAGAGGAACTTCGCCTATGCTTTAAATTCAACTGCTCAGACAGTAATGCAGGTGCCGTCGGATACAGTCGTTTCAAAAACAATTGAATTGTTTTCCCCAGCTGCCCAATTTCAGAATATAGGTAAAGATTTGCTTCAGGTAGTTCCGGAAACAGCAAATGTGGGAATTGTCGGCATCATGCAGAAACAAATAGGAGCCATGATAGAGATTCTGCTGCCGGGGCTGACATTATTATTGCTATCATTCAAGGCGGTACAAAGGGAGGAGGTCATATGAGAAATTTTAAAAAGGTTCTATTGCTTTTAAGCATATCGACCGTACTATTTCTTCCTTCCCTATCTTCTGTATTTGCTGCAGAAATCAGCAATACTGGATTTTCCGCAGGCTGCATATTATCTCCGGGAGAAAACAAAACGGTGCCGCTTTTCATTCAAAACAATGATTCGGGAGTGCACAATTATCAAATGACTGCAGGAGGAGCGGCAAACAGCTACGAGGTATACTTTGCTTCGGATGGCGCCCCCACCAAGACGATTACGGTGCAGCCGGGAGCAAATGCGGAAATCGATCTAAACATCAGCCTGAAGGGAAATGCATCAACAAATGCAGATAAACTATACGTAAAAGCAATTCGGGAGGATGGAAAAGAAAATAATATCAACCTTTCGGTTTTGATCAACAAGGATTACGCACTTTCTGTAAGCAGCATGCAAAATAAAATTGATATATTAAACGGCAAAACTGCAGAAGTGACATTCTCAGTATTAAATAACGGTTCAAAAGAATTAAAATCCGTGAAACTGGAACCGGACCTCCCATATAAATGGATCGCCAGCCAAGGTTCCGATACTGGAATCAGCTTAAAACCGGGAGAGACAGGAACGTTGAAGATGACGGTTGAAGTTCCGAGCTCACAGGTGGCAGGAAATTTTTCGGCAAAGTTTAAAGCAGTAAGCGACGAAACGAATAGCGACCAGATAAGTATACCGGTAATAGTAAAAACCAGCTCAAATATAGCCTACTGGATGATCGGAGCACTGCTTTTCATTGCAGGATTTACTTTGATCCAATTTAAAAGGCATGGAAGGAGGTAGTGAGAAATGATAATTGAAATTGCAAAAAAGGAAATCAGGGATGCTTTCAGGAACAAGCTGTTTCTAATCATACTGATGATGCTGCTCGTACTGACGATCGTCTCGGTCGTGCTTGGCTCGTATCAAGTGAAAATCTCGACGGACAATTACAACAGCTCGATCAGTTTCCTGAAGTCGCTTGGAAAGGCAGAGCTGCCGCCAATGCCGAATTTAAATCCAATTTCTGCTTCAAAGGGGTTTGTAAACTATATCGGAATGGTTGGGGCGCTGCTGGCGATCGTGCTTGGCAATACAGCGATTTCGAAAGAGCATAAGAATGGAACCATGAGGCTGATTTTGACAAGAGGTGTTTTTAGGGATACCTTTATGAACGGCAAACTGCTTGGGAACCTCGCTATATTAGCTGGAATTACTGTTTTAACAGGAATGATCACCTTTGTTTCCCTGATGGCGATTGGCAGTGCTGCACTTTCAGCGAATGATATCGTTCGGCTGCTGCTGTTCTTCCTGATGTCGTTTCTCTATATGGTGTTTTTTACGGTCTTAAGCTTGGGGATTGCCGCTGTTTCGTCCAAAGGAAGCCGGGCTCTGCTCATAACCGTGATCGTCTGGCTGGTTTTATCCTTTGTCCTTCCACAGATTGGAGACACTATGGACATGGACAATCAAATACCAGGAGGTTTCTTCAGCTCAATGGGAATGACCAGGGATCAGGAGCATCAGATGCTTCAGCAATTTAAATTCTATGAAACGCTAAGGGACGGAGTTGAAGAGATGTCACCAGCGAAACACTATGAAAGGATCAGCTTTGCACTTTTAAATGTAAAGCCGGGCTTTGAGACAAATACTCCTTGGGAGGTAGTCGGTCTGAAGTGGATCAATCTTCTGGGCTTGATTATACCTAGCATTGCCATCTGGATGCTTTCTTATATCACTTTTCTGAAGCGTGAAAATATATATCAAACAAATTAAAATCAACAAAAAAATGGAGGAAATTAAAATGATTAAATTAAAATTGAGCAAAACATGGAAAACTACTTTAGCCGGTCTGCTGATTCTTTCGATCATGAGCTTCGGATTTGTCGGGTGCGGTGGCGGAAACAGTTCAAATAAAGCAACTGATCCGGGAACAAACAAGAACAGTTCCCAAGGTGCAGTGACCGGAAACACAGATACAGATGGCGACGGCATACCTGATGCTGTAGAGAAAACTTACGGAACCAACCCATATGTCGCCGATACCGATGGCGATGGCATAAATGACAAAGAAGATACGGAGCCGGTAAAGACAGATAATCTAATGAAGGAAACAAGTTCTGCGCCGTTGGAATTAACGATAAAGGATGTAAGGGTGGAAGACAATGCTACGGCGGACCACCTGGAAATCACCATGATTAATACAGGAAAAACAGATTTAAATAACTTTGATATCTACTACACAATAACAGATAAGGTTGATAAAACCCAAGAATCCTATTATCAAGTACTCAATGGTTTATCTTTGACCGCCGGAGAGACAAAGACGATTCATCTTGACAATCAGACAGCAGAGACAGGACATTATTACGGAAACATGAGCGGTCTTTATGGGACATCCTCAAATGGATTGACTTTTGATGTTCAGCTTCATGCAGTGGGGTTTGGGCCAATGAACTTTACAGTAGAGAAGGCGGAAGGAACCGCTGAGGTAGCAGATTAAGGGGGTGATAGATTTGAGGAATAAAGATATCCTTATTGTCGAAGACGATAGAGCAATTGTAAGAATATTGGAGCTGGAATTCAAGCATGAGGGCTACACATATGATATTGCTTTTGACGGCAAAGACGGACTGGAGAAATTTCAGAGCGCACAATATGGAATTGTCTTACTGGATTTGATGCTGCCTGAAATCAGCGGCTTGGAGGTTTGCAGGAAAATACGCAAGGCATCGAGTGTTCCCATTATTATGCTGACTGCAAGACGAGATATTACAGATAAGGTGATCGGACTGGATCTTGGTGCAGATGACTATATTACAAAACCCTTTGAAATGGAAGAGCTGCTAGCGAGAATCAGGGCCGGAATCAGGAGGGGCAAAACAAGACTAAATGAATTGAAATTATTAGAGCTGGCAGATCTAAGCGTAAACCTTTTAACCAGGGAGGTCATCAAGCAAGGAGACTCTATCGAGCTTACAAAAACAGAATATGATCTGCTTGAATATTTGCTTGCAAATAAAGGACAAGTGCTGACCAGGGATCAAATTATTGAGCATATATGGGGATATGATTTTGTTGGAGACAGTAATGTGCTGGATGTGTATATCAGATACTTGAGAAATAAAATTGACTATCCTTATGATACAAAATTGATTCATACGGTCAGAGGTGTGGGCTACACGCTTAAGGAGTAAACGGAAGATGGTAAAATTCAAATTGAGTAAAATATCTCATCGATTGACGATCCTATACGCGCTGCTCTTTTTTGTTGTACTTTTATTGGTAAATGCTGCAACTCTGATAAGCATCAATTACTATATCAACCAAACATCAGCGGAGCAGCTCATACTGGTGGACCAAGCAATAGCAACTGAAGTGAAAAGCCTGGGTGATATTCCGAACATTGATATAGAGAACATTTCAAAAACGATTAACAATGTAGATATCAATTTGATCTATCATAACAGGATAATCTTTGATACCGGTGAGCGTTATAATCTGCCGGTCAACACAGCCCGTAAGGCTGTGATTGCTGAATCGGGAGAAAACAAAATAATGTATTTGAACGACACTCTATCCCTGAGCGATGGGGAAGAAATTAGCATCCAGATAATTAAGGATATGGATAATGAAGAGAACTACCTTCATGCCCTGTCCGGGATTATGCTTTTGATTGATGTTGTCAGCCTGATTATATCTATTATAGTTGGCTACATCGTCAGTAAAAATGCGTTAAGCCCTATTGATAAGATAACAAATCAAGCAAAGCAAATCAGTGCAAGCAATCTGACCGCAAGAATCAAAATAGACGGTCCGGAGGATGAATTGAAAAGACTCGCGGATACTTTTAACGATTTTATTTCTAGAATTCAAATTTCATATGAGAAGCAGAACCGCTTTACTTTGGATGCTTCTCATGAGCTGGCGACTCCTCTTGCTGTCATTAAAGGTTATATTGATGTAATTGACCGCTGGGGAAAGGATGACAGGGCAGTTCTGGATGAAGGGATCGAGTCGATCAAAGTTGAATTGTCTGGTATAACCAGTATGCTGGATACGCTGCTTTTTTTATCAAAATGTGACAATGATGTGTATAAATTGGAAAAAACAGAGTTTTTACTGACGGATTTGGTTGATGAAATTGTTAAGGAAACCAGACTTGTGGATGACAAACATTCTGTTTTTATTTCAAGTGATGTTGAAACACCGGTAAATATGTCAGGTGACCGACGGTTGATTAAGCAAATGCTAAGAGCTATTGTGGATAACAGTATCAAATATTCGCCTGACAATGGAATGATAGGAATAGATTATAAGATGGCAGAAAACAATGTGATCATTACGATAGCTGATAAAGGTATTGGAATACCGCAGGAAGAGCTTCCCCATATTTTTGATCGTTTCTATCGAGTGGATAAGGCCAGATCAAGATCGATCGGAGGAACCGGCCTTGGGCTGTCCATCGTAAAATGGATCGTCGATACTCATCAGGGAAGGATAACTGCAGAAAGTGAACCGGGCAAAGGAACAAAAATAATAGTGGAATTGCCTCTTGGAGCTTAAGCAAGTAATTATTTCTCAGAATTTTTTCAGTGAATTCTCAGATTCATTTTATTGGAATCTCAGCTTTCTTATTTATGATGTAACGATAGGAGGTGAGAAGCTAAACTTTATTGAACAAATAGAAAGTCAGAAATTAACACATATATATTTAAGGAGATGAAATCAATGAATAGGAAAATTGTAACGATAGCTTTAGTAGGTATAATGGCTCTTGGAGGCACGGTTGCTGCTTATGCGGCGACAAATAATTCGGTTGATTCGAATG
>CAZTEH010000083.1:0-4068 GCA_964612345.1 uncultured Oscillospiraceae bacterium
TTTATTCAAACACGTAATACGGGATCTTGGACCATTCGTGGGTTATACCGTAAACAGAGGTTACGGCTTGGATACTTAGGGTATAGTCATAGGTCCTGAAATCGCCCATGACGCCGACACTTCTGATATTTGGTAATACGGTGAAGTACTGCCAGATTTCTCTTTCCAGGCCGTTTAATCTTACTTCTTCTCGCAGGATCCAATCGGATTCCCGGATGATCTGCAGTTTTTCTTCGGTGATCTCGCCAAGACATCTTATGGCAAGTCCGGGACCCGGGAATGGCTGGCGCCATACGAGCTCGGATGCGATTCCGATCTCTTCTCCCACTTTTCTCACTTCATCCTTGAAGAGCAGTCTCAGAGGCTCCAGGAGCTCCATCTTCATGTCTGCGGGCAGACCGCCTACATTGTGATGACTTTTGATTACTGCCGCCTCTCCGGTCCCGCTTTCCACCACGTCGGGGTAGATGGTTCCCTGAAGCAGAAAGTCGATTCCGCCTTCTTGCTCATAGAGCAGCTTGGATTCTTCTTCAAACACACGGATAAATTCCGTTCCGATGATCTTTCTCTTGGTCTCCGGATCGGAAACGCCGGCCAGCTTGCTCAGGAATCGTTCCTGGACGTTGACCCGCTTTATTTTCATATGGAATTGCTTTCCGTAAACATCCATGACCTGGTCGCCTTCATTCTTGCGAAGCAGTCCATGGTCGACAAAGATACAAGTCAGGTTGTCTCCGATAGCCTTATGAACGAGGATGGCCGCAACGGAGGAATCCACACCGCCGGAAAGAGCACAGAGCACCTTTTTATCACCGACGATTTTCTTGATTTCTTCGATCTTGGTCTTTGCGAAGTTGGCCATGGTCCAGATCGGTTCACATCCGCAGACATTGTACAGGAAGTTCTTCAGGAGATCCTGTCCGAACGGAGTGTGATGCACTTCCGGGTGGAACTGAACGGCATACAGCTTCTTTCCGACATGCTCCATAGAAGCGGTGGGACAGTTTTCTGTATGGGAGGATACGACGAATCCTTCCGGAACCTGCTTGATATAATCCGTGTGGCTCATCCAGCAGATGCTTTCGTCCGCGATATCTTTTAAAAGCAAGCTGCTGCAATCCCTGCCGGCTGCACTGCTTCCATGAAGAAGCTTCACTCTGCCGTATTCCTTGTAATCCGGGCTTAGGACTTCGCCTCCAAGGACATGGGCCATGAGCTGCGCTCCATAGCAGATCCCGAGGATCGGGATCCCCATATCGAAAAGCTCTTTTGGAAGGGAAGGTGCGCCCTCTTCATATACACTGGCAGGACCGCCGGTAAAGATGATTCCCATGGGTCTGCTTTCCTTGATTCTTTCCAGACATTTCGAATAAGGGACGATTTCGCAATAAACACTGGCTTCTCTGACTCTTCGCGCAATCAGCTGATTGTACTGGCCGCCAAAGTCAACCACTAAAACACCTTTAAAATCCATTGTTATATCCTTTCAAATTTTTTATCTCACCTGGTTCGAAGCGGTTTCCTTCAGGATCACGTCGTGCGCTCCGCCTTCTACGATGCTCGTTGCGGACACCAGCGTGAGCTTCGTATATTTCTGAAGATCCTCAATGCTAACAACACCGCAATTGCACATGGTGGATTTTACCTTGTTCAGGGAAAGGGTCACGTTATCCTTTAATGAACCTGCATACGGTACATAGGAATCCACGCCCTCTTCAAAGGAAAGCTTACCGTCGCCGCCAAGGTCGTAACGCTGCCAGTTTCTCGCCCGGTTGGAGCCTTCGCCCCAATACTCCTTCACATAGTTTCCGTTGATGTTCATCTTATTGGTCGGGCTCTCGTCAAATCGGGCGAAGTACCTTCCAAGCATGAGGAAGTCGGCGCCCATAGCAAGGGCCAGCGTCATATGGTAATCGTATACGATTCCGCCGTCGGAACAGATCGGAATGTAGACCCCTGTTTTCTCGTAGTAATCGTTTCTTGCTTCGGCAACCTCGATGATTGCTGTCGCCTGGCCGCGGCCGATCCCCTTCTGTTCTCTTGTGATACAAATGGAACCACCGCCGATCCCGACTTTGACAAAGTCCGCACCTGCATCGGCCAGATAGAGGAAGCCCTCTTTGTCGATCACATTTCCGGCTCCGATTTTCACAGTTTCACCGTAATGGCCTCTGACAAATTCGATGGTTTCCTTTTGCCATTCGGAAAAGCCTTCCGAGGAATCGATGCAAAGCACGTCTGCACCGGCCTGAACCAAAGCGGGAATTCTTTCTGTATAGTCTCTGGTATTGACTCCGGCTCCTACCACATATCTTTTACTTACATCCAGAAGTTCATTCGGATTTGCTTTATGAGAATCGTAATCCTTACGGAAAACGAAATAGACAAGTCTTTGATTTTTATCGATGATAGGAAGAGCGTTCAATTTGTGATCCCAGAGCATGTCGTTTGCTTCCGACAGGGTGGTTCCTTCATCGGCATAAACGAGTGATGAAAAAGGAGTCATGATATCTGAAACTTTCGTGTCGATTGGCATCCTGCTGACACGGTAGTCTCTACTGGTTACGATTCCGAGGATTTTTCCGTCCGCCGTACCATCATCGGTAACCGCCACCGTGGAGTGGCCGCTTCTCTCTTTTATATTTAATATATCTTTTAAGGTTTGGTCTGGTCTCAGATTGGAATCACTTTTTACAAAGCCTGCCTTGTGACTCTTGACCCGTTTCACCATCGCTGCCTGGCTTTCAATCGACTGTGAGGCAAAAATAAACGAAATTCCACCTTCCTTTGCCAATGCGATTGCCAGTTTGTCGTCGGAAACCGACTGCATGATCGCAGACACCAGTGGAACATTCATGGTGATTTCTGACTCGTCCCCCTTCTTGAATTTTACTACCGGGGTTTTTAAACTTACATTTTCCATCTTGCACTCTTTTGAAGAATATCCCGGAACCAAGAGATATTCATTAAAGGTGCGGGATGGTTCTTTAAAATAAAAAGCCATTTTACGATCCTCCTTTTACTAGCTCGCCCAATTTGTGAAACAAATTGTTGGCGAACTTATGCATGGAAATCACAAATCTATGATTTGTAGATTTCGCCTGCTCATCAAATCAGTATTATCTACTCAATATCGTTTTTCTGCAGGAACTCTTCCAGCGTTAAGCTTTGTTCATAAATTTCCTTCGCTGTGGTAAGTCCTACATATCTTATATGCCAAGGCTCATATTGATAGCCTGTGATGTCTTCCTTGCCCTTTGGAAATCGAATAATAAATCCAAACCGGTAGGCATTTTCGGCCAGCCATTTTCCTTCTTCCGTTTTGCCGTAATCGTCGGAAAGCTGATAATCAACGCTCGGCGAGGAAACGTCAACGGAAAGACCGGTCTGGTGCTCGCTCTGTCCGGGTTTTGCGCTGTATTGATTGGCTGCTTCTTCCCCCTCCTTCTCAACATAGTTGTCGAAAAGGATCTTCTGGAAGTTGTAGGAGCGGTAAGCGGTTGTCATTTTCAGTTCAAGGCCCTCCGCTGCAGCCTTGTCCACCAATTTGTGGAACGCATCTGCCGCTTCGGCTCTCATATATCTTGTCGTTTCGGAACGGTCGGAAACAAAATATTTGATTTTCACTAAATCGTCCGGCTTGTAATCCTGATCGATGGGATGTTGCTTGTTCACCAGGATCAGCAGACCCTGTTCATCCGCTTCCTGCAAGGTCTGTCCACCGTTGTTCTGATCAGGCTGCTCTTCGGTGGATGGTTTTTCATCGCCCGGTTTGTCGCCGCCCTCTCCGACAATGATCGTGGTCGGGCCATCCGCCCCGCCAATGATCCCCAGAGACCAGGAATTGTTGGAGCCATTGACTGTCCACACAAAGGTTTCTATCAGTAATAGTGAAATGATTATTATTAATTTAATTCTTTTTTCATTTAGCATGCTGTCTTATCCTATCTAGTATGTGAAATCAGTGTACTTTCTTACATTAATTATGTAAAGATTGTCTCCTGCTTAAACTTTATAAAGTAAAATATGTATTAAAGTATTTTACATCAAATATCGTCATTTTTCAAC
>CAZTEH010000083.1:4168-17456 GCA_964612345.1 uncultured Oscillospiraceae bacterium
AAGGAAAGCTCTCTGCGAAACTGCAGAGAGCTTTTTCGTTTGATCTATTCTATTTTACTTTGACAGTTGATATTTTGTAGGTGGCTTACATCATGCCGCCCATACCGCCCATGCCGCCGCCCATTGGAGGCATCATAGGTTCGTCTTTTTTCACTTCCACTACGCCGGCTTCTGTTGTCAGCAGCATTGCGGATGCGGAAGCAGCGTTCTGGAGTGCTGATCTGCTGACCTTTGCAGGGTCAACAATACCGGCTTTGATCATATTTTCGTAAATTTCCGTTGCCGCATTGAATCCAACGCCGGTCTCACTGCTCTTGATCTTGGCAACGACTACGGATCCTTCGAATCCTGCATTTTCTGCAATCTGTCTTACCGGTTCTTCCAGAGCTCTCATGATGATCGTCGCACCTGTCTTAGCATCTCCGGAAAGGGTTTCCACATACTTCTGAACTGCAGGGATCGCATTTACAAATACAACTCCGCCGCCAGGTACGATGCCTTCTTCTACTGCTGCTCTGGTTGCATTAAGAGCATCTTCGATTCTCAGCTTTCTTTCCTTCAGTTCTGTTTCGGTAGCAGCACCAACCTGGATCACTGCTACGCCGCCGGATAACTTGGCAAGTCTTTCCTGAAGCTTTTCTCTGTCGAAATCGGAAGTGGTTTCTTCGATCTGAGCTTTGATCTGAGAAATTCTTGCTTGTATTTCTGCTGGATCTCCTGCACCATCTACGATAACAGTATTTTCCTTGTTAACTTTAACCGTATTTGCTGTTCCAAGAAGTTCAAGGGTTGCTTCCTTCAGGTCGTAACCCAGTTCTTCGGAGATCACCTTACCGCCGGTTAATGCAGCGATGTCGGCCAGCATAGCTTTTCTTCTTTCACCAAAGCCCGGAGCTTTTACCGCTACGCAGTCAAAGGTACCTCTTAATTTATTTACTACGAGTGTAGGAAGAGCTTCTCCGTCAACATCTTCTGCAATGATCAGCAGTTTTCTTCCCTGCTGAACGATCTGCTCCAGAATCGGAAGAAGTTCCTGGATACTTGAAATTTTCTTGTCTGTGATCAGAATATATGGATTTGCGAGAACTGCTTCCATTTTTTCTGCATCGGTTACCATGTAAGCGGAAAGGTATCCTCGGTCAAACTGCATACCTTCTACGACTTCGAGGGTTGTTCCCATGGATTTGGATTCTTCTACGGTGATAACTCCGTCCTTGCCAACCTTTTCCATCGCTTCGGCTATGAGTCCGCCGATTTCTTCGTCTCCGGCAGAAACGGAAGCAACCTGAGCGATGTTTTCCTTCGTCTCTATGATGTGAGCGAGGCTCTTGATTTCTTCAACAGCTACATCAACGGCACCCTTGATCCCTCTTTTCAGAACCATTGGGTTTGCGCCTGCTGCTACATTTTTAAAGCCTTCCTTGATGATGATCTGCGCAAGGAGTGTTGCAGTAGTTGTTCCGTCTCCTGCGATATCGTTGGTCTTTGTTGCAACTTCCTTAACCAGCTGCGCTCCCATGTTTTCGAAAGCATCTTCCAGCTCGATTTCTTTTGCAATGGTAACACCGTCATTGGTGATCATCGGTGATCCGAATTTTTTTTCAAGAAGAACATTTCTTCCTTTTGGTCCAAGTGTTATTTTCACTGTATTTGCAAGCTTGTCAACTCCCGCTTGCAATCTTCTTCTGGCATCTTCGCCATAGATTAATTCTTTTGCCATAATTGATATCTTCCTTTCAAATTAAATTTTCGCAGTTATCTCCGGCAGGTCACTACCCTACGATTGCGAGAATATCTTTTTGTGACAGGATCGTGTAGTCTTCACCATCATACTTGATCTCGGTACCTGCGTACTTTGAGAATATGACCACATCCCCGGCTTTCACTTCCATTGGGATGGTCTTTCCGTCTTCTGTTGCTCCAGGGCCTACTGCAATGATTTCGGCCATCTGAGGCTGTTCCTTCGCCTGGCCCGGCAGTACGATGCCGCTTTTGGTCTTTTCCTCTGCCTCTAATCTTTTAATAACAACTCTGTCACCTAATGGTTTGATGTTCATTCTTTAAATCTCCTCTCCTTGTTTGTTATTTGTGCACAAATTTTGTATGCTTATTTTATTATCCACTTGTTAGCACTCATTATTGGTGAGTGCTAAATCTAATTTAATACGAGCGGGTGAAATTGTCAATAGTTTTTTGCTAAAAACTTCTTTGTATTTTATAAAAAAGCGGTCTCAATTGCGATGTAAAGCCACGGCAGAAAAATCGCCGGGATCATGTTGGCCACCCTGATTTCTTTTACTTCAAGGAAGTTGAAACCAAGTGCAGCGATGAGCAGGCTTCCCACTGCGGACATCTCCGTAATGATCTCCGGGGTCAGCCAATCCTTGATATAGCCTGCGCCCAATGCAATGGCACCTTCATACAGGAAAACCGGTATGGCTGAAAAGGCAACCCCGATTCCCATGGTGGACGCGAATACGATGGCGATGACGCCGTCCAAAATAGACTTTGCATAAAGCATCTCGTGGTTTCCCTGGAGACCGCTTTGCATTGCGCCCACAATGGCCATAGAGCCGGTGCAGAACAAGATGCTGGCGGTAACAAAGCCCTTGGCAAAGTTTCCTTCTCCGAATCCGAATTTCTTTTCCGCCCACAGACCGAGTGTATTCATACCCTTGTCGATATTGATCCATTCACCGATAATGCTTCCCGCCACCATGCTGACGATGAGAAGCATCACCCTCTTGTTTTCCAGGGCACCGGAAATTCCTATGTACATAATGGATAATCCAATCGCTTTCTTGATAATTTCCTCAAATCTGCCCGACAGTCCCTTTACAAAAAATTTTCCGGCCAACGCACAGATAACGATTACTACTCCATTTACTATTGGTCCTAACATTCTGAACTGTCCCTCCTGCGACTGCTGCTCAAGTTTTTGCTGATTTCTCTTGTGTAGTAGAATAAATACTGCTGAGCAATTCCCCCATATCCGCCGAAATGGGCGGCGGCGTAAGCCTGCATCTTCTTGGTATTTCCTTCTTCTATATGATAAACCTGATTCATGACTCTTTTGATCCATACATCAAGCGGAAAGCTTTCGTATTTCCCCATGGAAAACAGCATGATACAGTTTGCCACCTTAGGTCCAACCCCGCTCAAGCCGAGCAGATACTCATAGGCTTCCTCCGTCGATGCCCCGCCAAGGCTTTCCAACGTTCTTCCCTCATCCGTTATGATCTGCTTCGCTGTCTCAACGATATATTTTGCCCGATACCCCAGCCTGCAGGTATCCAGCTCCTCCGGACTCAGCTGTGCCAGCGCTTCCGGCGTTGGAAAGGCATAATACATTCTTCCTTTGTATTTCCCCACAGGGCTGCCATGGGCTGTGCAAAGACCCTCAACGCATTTTTTGATCCTTGCGATATTGTTGTTCTGCGAAAGAATGAACGAAATCAAGGTTTCCCATTTCTCCTGCTGCAGAATACGCATGCCATACCCATAGGAAATGGCGTTCCGCATAGCAGAATCCTTTTCGGAAAGCATCCTTTTAACGGCCCCATAATCCCGGTCAAGATCCAGATAGTCTCTCCAGTTTCTGTGGAAATCTTCCAATGAGATATTTTCCAGAATGAGGGATTCGCCGATATAATTGATGTTTGCCACTTTGCCGAAAGCGACGCCGGTATAACTGCCGTCGGCTTCCTTGTTCCATCGGAAACATTGCCCGTTATCGAAAGTATGGTCAAGATGGAAGTCTTTTACTCCATCAATGATTACCTTGTTATTTTCTTCTGTTATTTTCATCATATACTGCGCAGGATACTACCACTTATATAAGTAGCGGGAGGAATGCGCCCCTCCTATCTTCAAAATAAATACGAACATACGTTTGACATTGTTTCCATAATATGGCATAATAAATTAGCGAGGTAAATGCCATGGAACTTACAATAACCGCAAAACTTAAGATTCTGCCGACACCGGATGAACATGTGCTGCTGCTGAAAACGATGAGGGCTTATACCGACGCCTGTAATTTTACTGCGGCATATATCTTCCACACCTGCGACCTGAATCTGGTGTCCCTCAACAAAGCGCTTTACCGCGAACTCCGTCAAAAATTCGATCTCCGCTCCCAGATGGCACAGTCCACCCTCAAAACTGTCATTGCAAGGTATAAAGCGATTCATGCTAACGATAGCAAATGGGTCCGTCCCGTTTTCAAGAAACCGGAATGCGACCTTGTCTGGAACAGGGACTACTCCCTGTTGAAAGGTATTTTCTCCGTTAATACTCTGACAGGCCGCATCAAGCTGGCTTTCCGTATGGACGGCATGGAGAAGTTCTTTGACGGCTCATGGTCTTTTGGCACTGCGAAGCTCGTCACAAAGCATGGCAAATGGTTTCTGCATATTCCTATGACTGCCAGCAATTTAGGCTGCGCGGAAGACGACCTTTCCAATGTCGTCGGCGTTGATTTTGGGATCAACTTCCTCGCTGTATCCTATGACTCAGACGGCAGTACCGTTTTCTACCCCGGAAAAAAGATCAAACGATGCCGAGCGGAATACAAGCGTATCAGGAAGGAACTGCAGCAGCGGGGTACACCCAGCGCCAGGCACCGGCTGAAAGCAATCGGCTCACGAGAAAACCGTTGGATGCATGATGTAAACCATCGTGTATCGAAGGCACTCGTAACATCCAGTCCGGCAAATACCCTGTTTGTTCTTGAGGACCTGACCGGCATTCGCAGCGCCACAGAGCGTGTACGCCTTAAAAACCGCTATCTCACAGTCAGCTGGGCATTTTACGACCTGCGTAAAAAGCTGGAGTACAAGGCCATACTGTATGGCTCAAAAGCAATTGCGGTTGACCCGGCACATACATCACAGACCTGCCCGAAGTGCGGCTATACCAGTAAAATGAATCGTGACCGACGGAACCATCTTTTTACCTGTAAAACCTGCGGCTACCGGTCAAATGATGACCGCATTGCCGCAATGAATCTGCACCGTAAGGGAATCGAGTACCTGAGTGCAGTTGCGGATGAGTAAATCTCACCTGCAAGGGGCGATGTCAACCGTCCCGCGATGCGACGCCACTCGCACACTTTGCGAACCAAACTATTTGCCAAAGGCAGGAGACGTAAAGCCGCTTTTACTGCCGGGCAGTCGTAAGCCCCCACTTCTAATGCCGTAAAGCTTTTAGTGGTGGGTAGTTGACCTATCTTAATCCTTTGACCTCGATATCAACTGATTTGATATGGAAGGCCGTCATGTTTCCAACGCTTTTTGTAACGTTCCTCTGGAGCTCCCTGGCCACGTCGACGATCCGGAAGCCGAATTTACAAATCAGGGAAATGGTGATCTTAATGCCATCTGTATTGTTTTCAACGGAGACCTTTGACACCATATCAACACCCTCCGTCTTATCCCCAAGATAGTATACCACATCACCGATGACTTTGTCCGAGATGGAGTAATCGCCCAGATAGCTGTAAGTCGGGCGGACCACCGTCTTCTCCGTTACGGAAGCTCTTCCGCCTCTCCAGCCTCGGATGATCCTCAGCGGATCCAAAAAATATCCGGAGAACTCACGCTTCAGCTGAAAGGTCGGAACCGGGATGATATGTTTCCCCAGCTCATGTCTCTGCTTCCTGGCAGTTTCCCGTTCCTCGTCGGTGGTGATTTCTTCGATATGAATGATTTTTTCCAATTCCGGCAATTCCAGCCGTTCGACGATCCTGTGAATCATCTTTTCCGAGGTGCCCAAAATCAAAAGGGATTCGGGGGAAACCGCCCTTATTCGATCGGAAACAGCCTGCCGATGTTCTTCCGTGGTAAATAAGGCTGTTTTTATAGCGGCAACCTTGGTGTCCTGTCGCTTTGCAGAGGTTCCTTCCAGGATGGAATTCCCGTAGATAAAAAGACCATCGTCGATGATGCTCTCGATATTCATCTCCTTGCACAGGTTCATCGCCTGATAGCTCTTACCCGTTCCACTCTTTCCAACCAGCCCGTAGACCTTCATCACTCACCTCGAAATTTAGACCAAATTTGTGAAAACTGTATTGTTAATTTGACAACCTTCTGATATAATTATCCTACTTGTTTAATTCACTATTTAAGGAGGATTTTAAATTATGGCATATGTAATTAATGATACTTGCATCAGCTGTGGCGCATGTGAACCCGAATGTCCAACAGAAGCTATTACTGCTGGCGACGGAATATACGTGATCGACGCTGACAAATGTATCGATTGTGGCGCATGCGCAAATGCATGTCCAGTTGATGCTCCAGTAGAAGGTTAATTATAATTATTATAAAAAGACCCTATTGAAGAATGAATAACCGTTTCGAGAGAAACGGTTATTTTTTATTGCATTAAAGTTTTCTTGTTTTTATGACTTCTCTGGAAGCTATTCTTTTTCTATATGTTTGTTATGATTGATGTAATATGCCAGGGAATGCAGGCTGTCGCTCAGATGTACATTCTCCAGTGCAACGCCTTCTCTCATATTCAGATCCATCGGTGCAAAATTCCAGATTCCTTTTACGCCTCCGTCGCACAGCTTGTCGACAACATCCTGTGCGCTGTCCTTGTTCGTGCAAACAATACCGATATCAATTGGAGTTTTCTTCATGAATTCTTCCAGGCTCTCTGAGTCCAAAACCTCAATATCATTGATTCGGAGGCCAATGAGCTTAGGATTGACATCGAACATTGCAACAACTATAAAACCGGATTTATAGTAATGTGTATAATTCGCAATCGCTTGACCAAGGTTACCCGTTCCAACGATAACCATTTTATATTGCTGATCCAAACCAAGAATCGCACTGATTTCGTTGTAAAGGCTTTTTATATTGTATCCGTACCCCTGCTGACCAAAGCCACCGAAATTGTTTAAATCCTGTCTGATTTGAGACGCAGTATAGCCAATCAGATTGCTAAGCTCATTCGATGAGATTCGATCAACATTTTTCTTTTGAAGATCAGATAAATACCTTAGGTATCTTGGCAGTCTTTTAATTACTGCACTTGAAATCTTTGAGTGATCCTTCATTTCTTCATCCCACTTATCTTAAAATTTTAATAGTTCATTATAGCACCTTTTTCAACTCCATACAATACTAAAGCAGGCAAAATCTGCATGCTTCCTCCAATTGTATGAAAGGAAAAACCCGCACATGCGGGCTTCTCTTGAAATGTATTAGTTTATTTTCTCTTCTACGTACTTTACGATATCTCCAACATTCTGGAATTTCTCAGCTTCTTCGTCAGGAACTTCGATTTCAAATTCATCCTCGATCGCCATGATAATTTCAACAGCGTCTAAGGAGTCCGCTTCCAAGTCTTTCATAAGGCTTGTTTCAAGAGTAACGGCCGCTTCATCTACACCTAACTGCTCAACTATAATTTCTCTTATTTTTTCAAATGTCATGTTTTACCTCCATGTTTTAAGCAATTTAAACTATTCAAGCTTTCAATTCTACCAATGCTCAAACCTATTATAAGTTACTATATTGAATACTGCAATAGCTTTTTATTTTTTTTTTATTTCTAATCATGAAGTGCGATCCATGCCTCGTAAGTTTCAGAGAGCAATTCCTTCAAACGGTTCAAATCACACTGATATGAGGCTATCCTCTCGTGGTCTGAGTAGACCTGTTCCTTACACATTTCACTCTGAATCCATACAATCTTTTCTTCCGTCTCTGCAATGGAATCTTCCAGACGCCTCCGCTCCTTCTCAAGTCTCTTCTGCTGCGTCTGTGCTTCCTTATCTTTTCTCCGGGCTTCCATGGAAGACGCTGCAGCCCCTGAATCGGTGCCTGAGTCAGTACCCGCTTTCTGTCCCAGCTCCTCCAGATAGCTCTTGCCCGAGCCGAGGGACTGCTTCTTTTCCATATAGTAGTCATATCCGCCAAGATAGTTTACGATGCCATCTTCACCCAGCTCGATAATTCGAGTGGGTACTTTGTTGAGAAAATACCTGTCGTGGGATACGACGAGCATGGTGCCGGGAAAATCCCTCAAAGCATCCTCGAAAACTTCTTTTGACGCGATATCAAGATGGTTGGTCGGCTCGTCCATGATCAGCAGGTTTGTTCCTGAAAGCATGAGTTTCAGCAGCGAAAGCCGTGCTTTTTCTCCGCCGCTCAAGGAAGATACGAGTTGAAAAACAGTATCATTTTTAAACAGGAAGCGGCCGAGCAGACTGCGGACTTCCGTATCGCTGTAAAGACGATAGGCGGAATGCACCTCCTCCAAAACCGTATTGCCGGTCCCGAGAAGGTTCTGCTCCTGATCATAATATCCGAAGGAAATGTTATGACCAAGTTTGATATACCCCTGATCCGGTTCTGCCTCTCCCATAATGATTTTTAAAAGTGTGGTCTTCCCAATACCGTTTGACCCTACTAGGCATATTCTTTCTCCTCTTTTTACGTCTAATTCGACATAGCGGAAAAGCTGCCGTTTATGATCGCCTCTCCCGAAGCTTTTGGAAAGCTCCTTGATGAGCAAAACATCATTGCCGCTCTGGTAACCTTGCTTGAAACGGATTTTCATTTTACCCAGCGGGGCTGTTGGTTTGTCCAGGCGTTCCACGTGATCCAGCCGCTTTTCTCTTGATTGTGCCCTTTTCGCCAGCTTTTCGGTTCCATGCTGCTTGAATCGCCTTATGATCTCCTCCTGCCGTTGGAGCTCCTTCTGTTGGTGCTCATATTTCCGGAGTTCGTCTGCTTCCTTGAGCCTTTTTTTCTCGGCATAGACAGAGTAATTCCCTTCATATGTAACAAGCTTATGGTTCTCAATTTCAAGAATTCGATTTACCGTCTGATCCAGGAAATATCGGTCATGGGATATGAGAACGATGGTTCCCGAATAGGCCTTTAAATATTGTTCCAGCCATTTCAGCGTACCGATGTCCAGATGGTTGGTCGGTTCGTCCAGCAGCAGAAGATCCGGTTTTTTCAGCAGCAGCGCCGCCAAAGCCAATCTGGTTCGCTCCCCTCCGCTTAAGATGGAAATTTTCTTATGAAAGAATTCCTCAGGGAATGCCATGCTGTTTAGTATTCCATGAATTTCACTCTTATATCCGTATCCGTTTTTATTTTTAAATGCTTCCATCAGATCGTCGTACTGGTGAAGCATCTTCGTAACATCCTTCCCATTTTGTGATTCTTCAGAAATCTCATGGGACAGCTTATCCAGCTCCTTTTCCATATCGATTAGTTCAGCGAAAATGGCCAGCATTTCTTCATAAACGGTTTTTTCTGATTCAAAGTTATCACTTTGCCGTAAATACCCGATATTGGTATTGGCGGATACAAAAAAATCACCCGAATCATAGGCAAGTCTGCCGGAAAGGATGTTTAACAGTGTAGTTTTCCCCGCGCCGTTGGCGCCGATGATGCCGATCCTGTCCCCCTGGTTTATGTGGAAGGAGGCATTGATCAAAACAGGGTCAACCCCGTATGTTTTTGTAATATTGTTTGCTGATAGTATGATCATAATTTTCCTAAAGTGATATGAATATCACGCGCTTTCCATATTAGTGATATTCCTATCACTTTATATTTATATCGCCTGCGGCGATATTCTACATAGTGATATTCCCTATCACTTTACATTTATATCGCCTGCGGCGATATAAATATCCCTACAGTGCCAAATTGGGATAGGCGTCCAGATAGAAATCATCCACCATGCCCGCCTGGTATTTATAGTAGGCGGCACAGCCGATCATGGCCGCATTGTCGGTGCAAAGGATCGTGGAAGGATAGTACAGTGCCAAACCCTTCTTTTCACATGCATCCTTCAGCATCGCTCTCAGGAGGCTGTTTGCCGCAACTCCTCCGGCCAAAACAATCTTGTCCTTTTTCATTCGTTCGGCTGCCATAACAGCCTTGGCGACAATAACTTCGATTACCGCCAGCTGAAAGCTTGCAGCGGTATCGCTCACGCTGACCGCTTCCCCTTTTAGCTTTTGTGTATTCAGATAGTTCAAAACTCCTGTTTTTATCCCGCTGAAACTGAAATCCAGGCTGTCCTTTTCCAGGAAAACCCTCTTGAATTCTACCGCATGGGCATTTCCTTTTTTCGCCGCTTCGTCGATCAATGGGCCGCCGGGATATCCCAGCCCGAGAACTCTGGCAACCTTGTCAAATGCCTCACCCGCCGCGTCGTCCCTGGTTCGTCCCAAAACCTCGTAATGGTTGTAATCCGTTACGTCAACGATATTGGTATGACCGCCGGAAACAACAAGGGCCATAAACGGAGGCTTCAATTCCTTATGTTCAATATAATTGGCGCTGATGTGGCCCTGAATATGATGAACACCGATCAGCGGTTTCTTTAAAGCGTATGCCAGGGATTTTGCGGTAGCAAGTCCGATGAGCAGCGCGCCAACCAGTCCCGGACCATAGGTGACCCCAATGAGATCCACATCCTTCAATGTAATCCCCGCCTCTTCCAGCGCGCTGTCGATCACCGTATTGATATTGTCCAAATGATGGCGGGATGCGATTTCCGGCACCACGCCGCCGAACACCTGATGCACCTTGATCTGAGACGCAATCACGTTGGAAAGCACCTCACGGCCTTCCCGGATGACTGCTGCAGAGGTTTCATCGCAGCTGGACTCTATTCCCAATGTTATAAACTTATTGTCTTTCATTCTTTCTCCGTTTTTCGATGGCGAATCGGCTCTGAGTCCTGGTTTATTCCATACTTGTAAACCGGCTCTGCATATTCACAATGCATCGGTCATCTGCAGTGAGATGCCTGCAATTTTCACAGGACTGATAGTCGATCATGTTAAAGGAAGTAACATCGTTTCTCCTTGAAAACCTGTTGCAGTGCGTTGCCGCTGTAAGCATTTCATCATTCAGATCATGATAATCTTCATAATAATCATTTCTAACTTTCATTTGGCGTTTCTCCTCTCAAGATAACTAAGGTTTACACTTAGTATTTCTATCGAGGAAGATTTTATGAGAAAAAATTAAGGCTTTCTGAATAACTGGGGAACCCAGTTATTCAGTGCGGGTGAAACACGCACTGAATGTAAAAAGCCTATTAAATGCTTTTTACATTCAGACGCCGTAATTTATCGCCGTCTGAATTGGTACGAATTTCAATTCGTACCAATTCAGGTGCAAGAATTTTTTTAATTCTTGCACCTGAATAAAGAAAAAAAAAAATTTCTTTATTCAGTAAGGCTTAAATTATTCCTTTCGCCACATAATTATAGCATCTTCTCCATTATCCTCATAATAATTTTTTCTCAAGCCTGCAGGCTCAAAACCAAACTTTAAATAGAGCGAGATGGCCGGATCGTTGGATGCACGAACCTCCAGAGTATGGCTCAGGATACCTATTTCAAGTGTGTGATTCAGTAACACGGTAATCAGTGCTTCACCGATTCCTTTTCTTCTGTAGTCGGGGTGCACCGCAACATTTGTGATATGACCCTCGTCCACAATACTCCAAAGACCTGCATAGCCCACCATCCTGCCGCTTATTTCCGCGACAATATAAAAGGCCAGACGGTTCTCATTGATCTCCTTCCGAAAGGATTCCTCGCTCCATGGGGCCGAAAAGCACAGGATATCCATCTCTGCCATTGGTTTGATATCTCTTTCTTCCGCCAGCCTGACGATCAAATCCATTAAGCTTTCCCCTCCAGCTTTCTTTCGGCTTCCGCCTTTCTCATATAGACAGGTTTGAGATCATATAAACCTTTTATCTTGCCTGCCCGATAACTTTCCAAAGCCAGTCTTGCAACCGAAGACGCTTTTTGCAGTTTAACCTCGTCCTCTGCAAACAAAACTCGTATATTGTTATTTAACGATGAACCTTGCCAATTCATGATCTGTTCTTTATAAGGTATGATTCCATCCCCGAAAAAGGTGATTTCCCCTTGTGTTGCCGCCTCCAGCAGCTCCAGAAGCTGATGCAGATCATAGGCAGCACCTGGAACGACCTCTTCATATTGTCCTTCACCGGTCCAATGATATGCTCCTCCGTAAACCTGGCTTCTCCTCGCATCAAAGATCGGGCAGATGATTCCTTTGTACTCAGGAACATGATAGAGGAAGGATTTTAACGTCGGTACGCTTATGGTTTCCAGGCCCAACGCCTGTGCCAGTGCTCTCGCTGAGGATACTCCAATTCGGATTCCGGTAAACGACCCGGGGCCCTCGGATACTGCAATATAGTCCACATCGTCTATTAACATTCCACGTTTCTGCAGCAATATATCCACCATTGGCATCAGATTTTGCAAATGATTCAGTTTTTGGTCAGAGGCTTCCATAAAAACCTCTCCTTTTTCATTGATGACAGCAACGGAGGCTTCGGCGCCCGTGGTTTCGATTGCAAGAATGTTCATCTTTCGTTTCCTTCATTTTCAATATTATAAATTCGCTCGTCTTCGCTGGCACCATACTCGATCCGGATGATAACGCTGTCCTCGGGGATGAGCTCCATGATCTGGTCCGCCCATTCGACGACGCATACGCCCTGTCCGAAAAAGTATTCTTCATAGCCCAGCTCGTACATTTCCTCCAGGTCGCTGATCCGGTAAACATCAAAATGATACAGGGGAAGTCGACCTTCGTGGTATTCCTGCACAATCGTAAAGGTGGGACTTGTAATCATTTCAGTGATTCCAAGCCCCTCGGCAATCGATTTTGTTAGAGTGGTTTTGCCGGTTCCAAGATCGCCGATCAGAGCGATAATATCACCCGGTTTTAATTTCTTCGCCAGCTCTATTCCAAATTCCCTTGTATCCAGTTCACTTTTTATAAACAACTTATTCATACCCTTTATTTTAACATATTTTTTTTTTAAATTAAATATCAAAATAGTAATACCCTGACAATACTGCCAAGGTATTATACGAATCATATTCTGTTGCTGATTCCCTACTTATGTAAGAAACCAGATATTCTCTTATATAAGAAGAATGTAATAATGGAGTTCACGCCGGCTTTGACCAAGTTGAACCCTATGATATAAGGTAATAAGCCTTTTACCACGCTTACCGGCACACCCATATATAGCGGTGTAATAATAAGATTTGCAACTACCATCACAGCGGTCATGGTTACAACGCCTGCTGCCAAAGCTACAACGGCCTTGCTTCTGCTCTTATTGCCTCTATAAATTATGCCGGCTAACAATACAAACGATCCCGTAGCTAATATGTGGATAATGAATCCCTATATTCAGCTTGCCAAACTTAATTTTTCGCACTTTATAACAACAAGTA
>CAZTEH010000084.1:0-17237 GCA_964612345.1 uncultured Oscillospiraceae bacterium
ATCCGTTCGGATGTGCATCTGTTTCTGCAGTAACCTTAGCATCCTGTTTCATTGCCCTCGCGCATGCGCAATTTTCGCTGTGGCAATGTGAGGTTTTAAATCCGTCATAACATTTTGTGCCTATGAGTTGATTCTGTGATTTTCCGATGATTGCAGAACCGGTCTTGTTCATATATTGGATGTTGAAATCGTTATCTACGATCATGACTGGAGCCGGCACTTCATCGATATATCCCACCAATGTATCCAATGTCATATTGACGCCTTCTACAATTCTTGCGAAATCTCCACTTTGCTTGTCCACATCGGCTCTGGAAAGCAGCTGTCCTTTTAAGGTCCCTAGAGACAGTTCGTTCATATCTGCCACGAGAGAATTGATCGCTCCAATGCAGGTATTGATATTATCTTTGATCTGGTCAAAGTCACCCTTGTATTCATCGGTGATCATAGGCGGAATATCACCTTTGCTGATTCTGTCCATATAACTTGCCGCTACGTTAAGCGGCCCGATTACCGCATCCAGCGTCGCATTGACCCCTGTTACGATATCCCGGTAACCGCCCTGGAATGCTTCCGCATTTCCTCGGGCAGAAAGGTTGCCGTTCACCGCGGCGTCGGTCAGGAGTTCGGCTTCCTTGACCAAGGCTTTCAGATTTTCTACCGTCGTTTTCATTACAGGGCCAATTTCATCTTCAGGATCGGTTACATTAATGTCAATATTCAAGTCACCAACGGATATCTTTTTCATGGTGCCTATGACATTATTCTGAAGATTATCGGCGAATTGATCAAGGGTTTTACCCAAAATTCCGATTTCATCTCTTTGTTTCAGATTAAGCCGCCTGTTGAGTCTTCCTTTTACCATTTCCTGAAGCATGGTGACGGATTTCTTCAGAGGGCCGGTAATCGCCCGAATCAGAAGGATCGACAACGCAATAATTACCACCAGTACGATGACGTTGATGATGATCATGGTTACGATCATTGTATTTTTCTGTGCCGCACTATCGGCGATGGATTGCTGCACACCCATTTCCACCAGTTCGCCGATGCTGTTCATGTGCTCACGGGCACTGTCGAAAACGGTAGCATAATCCTCGCCGGGAGCATATGTATTTTTCACTTGATTGGCCATTTCCAGCCATTTTGCATAATCTTCCGCGAAAGCATCGTAATGCTCAAATACCGTCATGCCAAAGGCCTCGTCCTTATAGTTGTCCCAGACATCCTTATTCTTGGACAGGATATCGAAAGCCTCCTTGACACGGTCGTTCGTCTGCCCGGTATTTTCATCAAAGCTTGCTAAAAGCTCATCCTTTGCAGCCGGATCCAGTGTCCCCGCGCTGTTTCTGATGAGGATCGCATTCATGTTGTCCAGCGCCTGATAAGCATCCCTGTCTGCGTTCAGGACAAGCGAAATACTTTGAAAACCCTCTTCATATACACTTTTCGTAAGATTTTCGCTGATTTTGTTCACGTAATAAACACCGATCAACGTTATGATCAGTGCGGCAATCACCGGAATAATAATCAATATTCCCAGCTTTGCCCGAATGGATAATGATTTCAACATTGTTAAATCTCCTTTTCTCTTTCTTAAATCCACAGTTTGAACAGAATATATCCTTGCGCTATTAATGAGATGTCGAAATTTGTCACATTATTGTTATAAGGATATCGTCACTTGGGTGAAGAACTTAACATAGATTTAACAGTAATATTTTCGACTCTTTGTCTCAATTACTTCCAGAATCGTGCAATCCCTTGTAAACAGAGAAAAAAAAACAACTATGCGAACATAATTGTTATTGTTATGCAAATTGACGGTTATTTTTTATGTATCATGTCTGGGGGAAGCCTTCACGATTTGACAGGCCTTGATCAACGCCGATACAACATCGGTCTCGAATTGTTTTCGGTACGAGTTCAGTTGAATGAACTGTTTTCCCATATCTGTCGTAACATATCTGGTAGGCAGTGAATTCAATGCGATGGCTAAAACGTCATCAACACATTTGGGACAGGAACAAACCTCCATCATGGAAATCACTTCTCCAACTTTCGCTAAGGCTATTATTTCTGTTACATTTACTACGTTGTGACGATGATTGCTCAAAGTGTTTTGTGCACTGTCCTGAATAATATCAGAATTACCGTCATACTCTTCCCATGGCAAAGTCATGCGATCACATACCTTTCAAAATTACTAATTTTAGCACCGTTGCGCATTCATTTTACATTATTCAATGATAAAATACAATCATTTACAAAAATTATATCATATTTAAATATTCGACACTTTATTTGTCCTCCAGCAATTCTTCGATTTCAGCCATTCTGCCTTCCGCCAGCTCCTTTGATATGAAAATCTTGCCGCACTTGAGACACGTAGGGACTTCATGGGAGAAGGTGTGTCCGAGATAGGAAAAAACCGTCTTTTTTATCTGAAGTTCTTGATTGCACTTTCCGCATTTCCAGGCTTTCTCTTCCATGTTCATAACCGCTATCCCTCCCTGCCGAAGCGCATGCGGTGACAGTATGCGCTGACTAATTCAAAGGTATTCGGAGTGTTTTCCCTGTATTGTACCCAATAGGTCAGCACCGATTTGACCATGCTGCAAAGATATGTGCCGTCGCTCTCATCACAGAACTTATCTCCCGTGCACTCGGCCAGCCAAATGGCCTCCTTGACGTCGGAAGCGGATATGAGCTTTTTATCCATGCTCTTCTGCATCTCATCGCTGATGAGGACAGTCAGTCCATCCCATTCATGCGCCTCGGGTTTAAATTCTGCGCCCGTGATTTCTTTTATCAGTTCCTTTTTCACCTTCAAGCTATTGTTCCTCTTTTCTTGTATACTCGGAACCTTAAGTCCTGTATCAAGCCCGAAAGCCATGTCCAGAATATGGATGCACTCCTTGTCCTGCGATGCGAAAGCCTCGCGGCAGTTGACACAGTATACGATATAGGGGTTGTTGCCGGCAGCTGCACGGTTCTTGATGATTTCATCATACAGAGTCGGGTTGGCGATGCGCATGTGGCCCCCATAGCCGCAGCAGCGGTTCTGCTCCTTCAGCTCCTGAAGCGCGACTCCTGCTTTCACGGCAAGGTTCCTGACGCCAATTTCCATACCATGATCGTCCCTTGCAGCACAGGGGTCAAAAACCGAAGCCGTCGAAAATCGACGAACGGGAGTAATTTCCTCTGCGGCCGCAAGCAGTTCATAGAGAGAAACGCGTTTGATCTCAGGAAGGAACTTACTGAAAATGCTTTCGCAGGAAGCGCAGGCAAAAATCAGCGTCGGATTCCCCATGCCGCTCCAGCTCTGCCGGATCTGATCCAAGTTCAGACGCAGCCGCGTCTCGTCACCTGCCCAGTAGGCAGGAGCTCCGCAGCAATTCAAAATAATTCCCGTGTCATATTTGTCACGTAAAAATTCATATGTATGAAAGACATATTCGGGGTTTGCCGCACCAAGCTGACAGCCCGGAAAGAAAGCGTATTCACAGGTTTGCTTTCCCTTTGGAGCACTGTGGAATGAGCCCTCAGAGGTGGCAAAATCCATTTCTCGCAGCCAGAAATCATGCAGAGCCAGAGGATGTGTGCCCGCATTCAAACGTGCAGTGCGCGAGAATTGAAGCAAATCACCCATATCAACGTTTTCCGGGCAAATGGACTTACAGTAGCCGCAGATGTTGCAGGAATAGGTTTCTCTTGTCAGCGAACGGCTGGCGAGCGCTCCGCCGGCCTGTGAATCGGTAAACACCTCAACGGCGATCCGATGAGGTTTTTTACGAAAGCGCTTCAACATTTCGCAGGAAACCATACAAAGATCACAATCACATTGGAGACAGCGCGCCGCCTCCAGTTTTGCCTCTTCTTCCGTATATCCGTAGTTTTCTGACGATGGTTTGATCAATGGGGAAGGTACGGCGCCCTCATGTTTGAGGGTATGCCCACAGCTCGTCTTATCATAGCCGCCGTGAGAACCGGCTGCCTTTCCGGTCTGTAGAAAAACCTCTATTGTCTTCGAGAGCTCAAGTCCCTGGGCAATCCCTTCCATCAGCGACACCCCGCATAGCGCACCGCCTAAAAATGCTTTGGGATTGGACGTGGTCAGAAGCGACCGATCCCAGGTTTTGAGCATTCCAAAGGACTCGCCTCCGGCTCCCGTAGCAATATATATAGCATCAAAATCGTTAAGTTCATCTAGATCTTTGATTTCACTTCCAAATTTAAAATTTACTGTAACGGCTGAAAACTGCAGAGCGATATCCGCGTCAAACTCTGTAAATCGCGGATGGTTTCGGAGACTTCCCCCCCACCCGTCTTCCTTGTCAAAAACCGTTACGGGATATTTTTTCTGAGCAAGGTTCAGCGCGCAGGAGAGCCCTGATGCACCTGCCCCCACAACAGCGATCGACTGTGACTTTGGCGGTATGAAATATGCTTCCGGATTACGGTTTTTCGCATACTTAATCACTGCGGACTCGATATCACGCAGGGCTATGGCTTCATCGCCGATCAGTGTTCGCTGACAGTGTTCCCTGCATGGCTGGTCACACAGTGTGCTCACGATAAACGGAAATACAACCGAATTCCTAAGCTCTTTATATGCTGCCGTCCATCTTCCCTTACCCGCCTTATCCAAAAAAGTGCGGATATCCATGTGAAACGGACAGGCGAAGGAACAGGTGGCAGGCTCTCCGTTAAAGCATCTCGATGTGAACCCTGTGGCATCCTCCAACTTCATATGTAATAACTCCTTTTATTTTCATTATATCACGCAAGTCTGATAAGATACAGGGCGCGCCGGAAGACGCGCCCTGTACTATTATTTCTAACTTTTGCAGCAGATATTGTTCTGCTGTACCTTACATTGGATTTGCCTTGATATATTCCAGTTCGTCTTCAAAATCGGAGCCGAGGAAGTATTTCGGCGGAGTGAGGTCTTCGCCGCGCTGCTTCGCTTCCCAGCCGGCCTTGACTTTATCCGGCGTTGCGGGCAGCGAGTATACACGTACTCCGCAGGCATTGTTTATGGCGTTGATGACTGCCATATGTCCGGAGGACTGATAGCACTCGGAGCAACCGCAGGAGCCGTGCGGCCCGTTGGGACGCGGGGACTCAATAAAGACAAGGTTCATCTCATCCGGAATCGCATCGATTGTTGGGATTCCGCAGCCCACCATATTGCCTTGCTTGTTCTCGGCATTATAGTCCTCGCTCAGCGCAAAGCCGATGCTGTGCGACAATCCGCCATAAGCTTGCCCTTCCACTGAGAGTTTATTGCCGATTACACCTACATCGGATATGCAAGTGAAGCTTAGAACCTTCGTTTTACCTGTATTTACATCGACTTCAGCCAGTGCGACATTGACACCGTACATGTAGGTTGGGTTCTTTTCACCCATTCCTGTGTTCGGATGGAGTCCCGGAGGCAGCCCGATGTTGAACTGGTCGTAGTGACCGATATATTTCGTCGGTATGCCTTCTGCTACCATTTCGTCATAGGTCCGATAAGTACCATCCGGCTTGCGCATGGCATCCATCAGTTTATTTGCCCCGTCGATGGTGGCATTTCCGCCCATGTAATGGGAACGGCTTGCAGCAGCAAGGCCGCTATCTGGGCAGGTCTTGCTGTCGTTCATGACCAGCTTGACTTGATCCGCTGTGACACCAAGAGGCTCCAGTGCTTTTACACAATGGGTAAGGGCACCGATATCGCCGCCCTGGCCGACATCCTCCCAGGTATTAAAGTGCGTGAATGTTCCATCCGAATTCATTTCAATAGCAATTTCGCAGCTGTCGAACATCCCGATGGTTACAATAAATCCTCCCAGACTCATTCCGACGCCAACATGTCTTCCTTCCTTTCTGGCCGCCTCAGCTTTTGCTTTATACTGATCGTAATACGGCTTTGCTTTCTCGAGCATGTCGGCGTAAGGATAGTCATGATACGGACAGCTGTTAATGGTCAAATCACCCGGTCTGGCCGCGTTGATATAACGGAATTGCCATGGGTCGATGCCGGCCTTCTCTGCCATCATATCGATAAGAGCTTCCGTAGCGGTGTAGATCTGCGGAGCGCCGAAACCGCGGTAAGGGGCGCAGAATGCATTATTCGTGGAACCGCCTCGGGCAAGACCTTTGAAATTGGGAATATTGTAACCATGGAATCCCACCGAAGCAATATTGTGGAAGATTTTACTTCCCATGCTGCCGTAGGCTCCGCAATCGAGTCCGATATCGTATTCGGCACCAATGATCTTACCGTCTTTATCACAAGTGATCCGGCCGTTGGTGAAAGAGGCCGACCTTTTTCCGGTCATATGGCTGAATTCTTCATAGCTCAACGTAAGCGAGCAGGGCATATCCAGATTCTGGACAGCGGTGGCAACCAGTGCATAAGTGTTTGCACTGACGGAATATCCGAAGGACCCGCCGACCGGGTTCATGATGATTCGGAGATCATCCATGGGAATGCCGCAGGACATGGATACACATTCTTTTGCCTCCGTGATCGCCTGTGCCTTGCACTGAATGGTCAGCATGCCGTCTGCGCCCATGTATCCCTGAACGACGTCGGGCTCAATAGGAAGATGGGGCTCATGCTGTGAGTGGAAGCTTCCCTCTGCAACATATTCGGCATCTTCGAAAATCTCGGCAGTGTCCATGCCCTTATATACCGGCTGCTCCATAAAGAAGTTCGGCAGTGTTTCATGCAATTGAATGGCATTGGGCATAACCGCTTCGGGGAATGTCATATAGCTCGGCAGGATCTCGAGATTCTGCTTCACTTTCTTTGCCGCAGCACGTGCGTTTTCTTCGGTATCGGCGGCTACAAGAGCTACACAATCACCGCGCTTGCAGATTTTCTTTCCGGCTATAACAGGAAACTCCGTGATCCCTTTGCCCTTGACACGCGGAACAACAGGGGGACCTTCCAAATTGTTGGTTCCCTTAACATCATTTGCAGTCATGACTTTATAAACGCCGGGCATCTTTTCCGCTTCTTCCGTGTCGATGCTGATGATCTTTGCATGGGGAACTTCAGAAATGACGGCAGCCAAATAAGCGGTGCCTTCCGGCATCTTCAGCTTGATATCGTCGCCATAGTCGGTAAGGCCGCAGACCTTTGCCAACGCGGTCGGTCTTGGATGTCTGGATCCGTATATGTCCTTCTCACTGTCAAAATCATATGTAATATCCTGCATCGTGGCTTCTCCGCGCATCACCTTTGCGGCGGCCATGACGGCATCAACGATCGGTTTGTATCCGGTACACCGGCAGATATTGCGGTTCTTCTGGAACCAGTCGCGAACCTCTTCCCTTGTAGGATTCTTGTTTTCCCGCAGCAGCGCGTAAGACGACACAATGAAGCCGGGAGTGCAGAAACCGCACTGTACACCGCCGTACGTCATCCATGCCTGCTGGAGCGGGTGAAGGTTCTGAGGAGTTCCGATTCCTTCAATTGTACGGATCTCACTGAATTCCGGCACATTCTTCATCTTTTTTGAACAGGAGCGAACCACTTTACCGTCCAGTAATACGGAGCAAGCGCCGCAAACACCCGTACCGCAGCCGATCTTTGTGCCTGTCAGACCCATTCGACGGAGAACGACTGCCAAACTGTCTTTTTCGAGATCGCAAATAACGGGTCTTTCCACATCGTTAATCGTTAAAATTCGTCTTGTTATTTTCATGTTCCCATCCTTTCATATCCATAGAATAGCTTAACAATGATGCCTCGCAACTAATTTCATTGAATTGATTCTGTGAATCCATTATAATATAATCCATGAAATATTACAATATCCAGAAGGTGCATATTGAAAAATTTTATATCAAATTTTCATAATAAAAGAGATTGATTTGAAATTCTTTTTCCGCCATGCTAAACTCGATTTAAGAATTAAAACAAAGGAGTTTTTTATGAGCAGACCTACCCTGGACCATTGGATCGCAAACAAGATGCATTCCGGAACCGCCGGTTGCGCCGAACCGGAACAGGATCTTCTTCATCGCCATGATCTGGAGTGCTATCAGCTTGACAGGATCAATCGCACCCTTGCTCTTGCATCGGAGAAAAGCTCCTTTTACCGCTCTCTTTTCGGAACGGTGACGCTAAATCATCTGCAGGAAATGGGGAGCCTGCCCTTTACAACGCCCGAGGACCTGAAAGAAGATCCCTATCGGATGCTATGCGTCCACCCCAATGAAATTATCCGGATCGTAACGCTTAATACCAGCGGAAGTACGGGGGTCCCCAAAAGGGTGTTCTTTACCGAACCGGACCTGGAACTGTGTACGGACTATTTTCATCACGGCATGCGCAACCTCGTCGATGAAACGGATATCGTCGGGATCCTGTTTCCCTTTCAAACCCCTGCATCTGTAGGAGATCAGCTGATCAAAGGGCTCGGACGGCTGGGAGCAAAGACAGTTCCTCTGTTCGGTCTCCCTGAGGAAGAGATTTCATCTTCCATAGAATCCAATCAGATCACCTCTCTGGCGGGTATGCCGGGGCAGATCGCTGAACTGGCGGAAAAATACTCCCGGCATTCCTCCATAAAAACCGTGCTTTTAAGCGCCGATTTTGTGTCCGATAACGTCCGGGGAATGATAAAGCAAGCCTGGGGCGCCGAAGTGTTCGAGCATTACGGAATGACGGAAATGGGCCTTGGCTGTGCGGTAAGCTGCGAATATCAGAACGGTTATCATGTCCGTGAGGCCGACCTGTATCTCGAAATCATCGATCCGGAAACGGGCAGAACGGTGCCCGACGGGGATTGGGGCGAAATCGTATTTACGACTCTGACAAGGACTGGAATGCCCTTTATCCGTTACCGTACCGGAGATATCAGCCGCTGGAAAACTGAGCTTTGTTCCTGCGGCAGCAAGCTGAAGCTGCTGGATTATATTCAAGACCGGCAAGTCAGGAAAGGCAGGAGCAATTTATGAAGAAACTAACATCTTTAATAACGAAAAAAACATACAGTGTATGTCCCATATGTTTGGAACGCATCCCTGCGCAGCTGTTATTTCAGAATGGCTGCTGGTATATGGAAAAGCTCTGTGAGCAGCACGGTAAATATCGGACCGTAGTTTGGCGGGGAACTGCTCCGAGCCTCACCGGATGGGGAAATTATCATCCTCCAAAAGAAATTGAAGAGGATCTGCCCCATTGCCCCAATGACTGCGGTCTGTGTGACAAGCACCTTCAGAACACATGCTGTGTTCTCGTTGAAGTAACAGACCGGTGTAACCTCCGCTGCCCCATTTGTTTTGCGCAAAGCGGGGAGGAATTACCCGGAGTGGAATGCGAAAAAGACGGATATAAACCGGAGAAAAGTGTTGACGCACTGTTTGAAGACTTTAATTTTCTGGTTAAAAATGGCTGCAAATTCATCCAGCTTTCCGGCGGTGAACCGACGGTCAGGGACGACCTGCCGGAAATCGTGAGCGCCGCCAAGCGGGCGGGTGCGACTTCCGTTCAGCTGAATTCCAACGGCTTACGTTTAGGCAAGGAACCTGAATTCACAAAACGTCTGGCGGAAGCGGGTCTGGATTTTGTCTTTATGCAGTTTGACGGACTGGACGATGAGATATACCGTGCGCTGCGCGGCAGGCCGTTGCTGGAAGCGAAGCTGGAAGCCATCAAGGTTTGTGGAGAAAACGGGATCGGTGTCACCCTTGTGCCGACCGTCGTTCCCAAGGTGAATGACCATCAAATCGGAACGATCCTGAATTTTGGTATGAGAAATTCTCCTGTGGTTCGGGGTGTCCATTTTCAGCCCATCAGCTATTTCGGTCGCTATCCCGAACCACCGAAAGACGAAAACCGCATCACACTGCCGGAAATCGTTGCCGCCATAGAGCAGCAGACAGAAGGACTGATTCAACAAACTGATCTTGCACCTTCCTCCTGCGACCATCCTCGCTGCGGTTTCCACGGCGATTTTGTGATCATGCCGGACAGACTGATTTCCCTTACTCCGAAAGGTTCCGCCGCAACCTCATCTGACTGCTGCTGCAAAACGACATCAGAACGATCATTGGATCACAAATCGGAGGAAGAGGCACTACGCAACCGTAATTTTGTCGCTCGCCGGTGGAAGAGAAACCTCAGCCTGGAAAGCGAGGCTGCCAATGATACCGGGCCTGCCGATCCCGACAACATGATGGATTTTGATGCCTTTCTGGCACGCGTTGCGTCAAACGGCTTCACCATCACCGGAATGGCTTTTCAGGATGCATACAACCTTGATATGGAACGGCTTAGAAGATGCAGTCTCCACGTATATGACGAGGGGCGCATCGTTCCGTTCTGTGCAAAATATCTGACAAGCATATAAAAGAACGGATACAAACAAAGGAGGATGCGTCGCATCCTCCTTTGTTTTGGAGTTTAAATGTCAATTGAATCTCGGTATTCGCTTTCAAGAAAAATCGTACACACCACGATACAATTATTCTTACGCGCTATAACCTGTCTTCAGGAGTTTTTGTTCTGTAGTAGCTTCCGGTGAGGTGCTTCGGATTGAAAGCCTCTCTCACCTTCCACTGATATTCCGGTACGAGCGGCTGCGGAAGCTTCTCATACATGGCATCATGCTCTTCCTGCGTGTAGTCATATGCATCCGGTCTTCTTGCGTCAGCATTCCAACGGCCCATATCTAAACCCAGACCCTTTTCAAACATCCATTTCTGGGTTTCGTCAATCAGTTCCCTTGCCTCCGTGATAGAAGGCTTGTCATATGCATCAAAGAACACGAAGTATTCCCAGCCCGTAACACCGCCTCCTCCGACGATTGAAATACTGCCCATGTCCGAATCACCGCCCGTGTCAGCCACTCCGTTCGTGGCCTTCGTAATCTTATCCTTGAGCGCTGCCGCTTCCTCCATTAATTTTGCAGTAACGAATACGTTTCCGGACATGCCGTAGTTTCCCTCATAGGATGAGCACAGCGTATAATTCAGATTTTTATGTCCCAATCGGATCAAGTACAGCATGACCCAATCCGTGATCTCTTTATCAAGCATCAATTCTGATTTCCATCCACCGGTCTGCCTGAGGATCTCATTGACCGCTTCCTCCTTGTACTCCAGGTCGCCCGGCGTCATTCCCATGATCACGATCTGATAATCGATTTTCATTTTCTCATTTTCGGCCTTAAGATACGGATCCTCCATTAGTTCGGGCATATCGCAGAACTGCTTTTCCGGATCAGTCAATATTTTTATCATCGCCGTTTTGATATCTCTGCCGAACATATTGAATTGCCGATGTCCTAAATAGACAATATCATTTTCATGGAATAGCTGAAAGCTTCTGGCATAGGCATCCCAGTCCGGGAAGCACAGCGTGTAGCATTTGAAGTTATCCAGTCCGTCCATTTTATATGCCGGAGCATCTCCCCTTGTCGGCAGCGCTTTTGGTCCCACCCACGGATGAAGCCTTACTGCGACTTTTGTGCATACTCCCATGGTACCCGTCGAACCCTGCCAGCCTCTGAATATTGCTCTCGTACTCGGCCCGGGGCCTTCCCCGCAAAACCAGCCTGCACCCGCTCCCAGAGAGCCGGTTCGGATCACTTCTCCACCTGCTAATACCCATTCGGCTCCCAGCATATTTTCCGACGCATTGCCCATAGACAGGGAACTCGGCCCGAATCCGACCCAGCCGGCTGTTCCGGCCAGCGTGGAGCTGCTGCAGCCTACCCCGGCCACATTGCAGTTCAGTCCATATTTCATCGCTTCCGCCTGAACCACCGCACCGATGGCATAAGGCTCAACCACTGCAATCATATTCTTCGGGTCGATTTCAATTTTGGCCATTCTCTTCATATCCAACTGTATGGAATAGTCGGAACTGATGAATCCCATGGCAGCCCAGAACGTCGATGCTGCTTTAAAATGGATATCATATTTATTGCAGATCTGGATGATCCGCTGTACTTCCTCTGTACTTCCCGGAAGAACAACCGCCTGCGGGCAAGGAGTCCAATGATCATAAGGCCCATAATGAGCGGAAGACTGTGCAGTGATACATCGGTATGTTTGTGTAATTGACGCATCCTGAGAAATATTTCTTTTTCCGACAATGCTCTCAATTGCTTGATAAATTTCCTTTGACAATGCCATCACGATTCCCCCCTTCATATCGCCTGAATAACCAGATCTACGATATCGTAAACCTTGATTGAATTACCGTTTTCATCTTTCGCATTTCCCAAATTGTTCTCACACCAAGGGCATGCGGTAACAAGCGCGTCGGCTCCTGTTGTGTTGGCTTCCGTCACTCTTTCGTTTGCAGTCCATTCTGAGAATTCCGGATTGATTTCATTGCAAACACCACCGGCACCGCAGCACCAGGAATACTCGCGGATCCGATCCATTTCAACAAGCTTGATTCCCGGAATGCTTTCAAGAATCTTTCTCGGTGCATCGTAAACGCCATAAATTCCGTTGTATCTCGGACGTCTTGGTTCCCATGTATGAACCGCTTTGAGGATTTTCTTTTCCTTCCCATCCCATGGGACATAGGGCTCACCCAATCTTCCCAGATGGCAAGGGTCGTGGTAGGTAACGGTCATAGGGATTTCTTTCGTAAGTTTCAGCTTACCCTCTTCAATGAGCCTTGCGATCAGTTCCACCGTATGAAGTACTTCGATCTCCATACCCAGCTTCGCATATAAGCGCTTAAATGTATAATAGCAGTCTGAGCAAGGAGTAACGATCGTCTTTACCTTAGCTGCCTGGAATGCTTTGATATTTGCCTTTGCCCGTTCTTCAAAATCCTTTGTGGAACCCATTTGATGAGCACGTCCGGCACAGCACATGTCAGCCTCTCCCATAACGCCGAGATCCACATCGGCAGCTTTCATTACTTTAATCGTATTGACTGCGCTCATTCTCAAATTGGGATCATAGCTGAATTTGCAGCCGGCAAAGAAAGCAACCTCCGCGGTTTCTTTTGTTAAATCCTTCAGTTTTAAATCCTTGCACCAGTCGAGACGTTTTGCTTTCTTTTCTCCGAGGATCATCGTCTTTTCGTCTTTCAGCTGCTTGATGATTTCCTTTTGTACCGGATAAGCCTTCCCTAGCTCCGTTGCCCTTTCTTTCAGTGCAATATTATGTTCCAGCGGCTCCAGATTATATCTGGTAATTTTACAGGAAACATCACAGAGTCCGCATGAAGTACAATTGTAAATCGCTTCTATCGCTGTATCGGTAAACTCGGATTTTCCATCCAGCAGTACCTGACCCAATTGGAAGCGCCCTCTGGCCGAATATGTATTAAAATTAAAGAACTTGCTGCTTGGGCAGTTTTCCGCGAATCTCTGACCTTTGATCTTGTCAAAGGGGATCCATTTACAGCCAAGGCAGTTGCTGCAGCGCTCCATCATTGGTCTATAGTCTTCTAATGCCATTTTTGTTTCTCCTTTCTATCCTACAATGAAATCTTTCCCGGGTTCATAATGCCGTTCGGATCAAATATTTGCTTCATTTTCTTCAGCGCGGTGTAAGATTGGGCGTCCTTGTTTAACTGCAGACTCGCCCACATTTCATAAGGCCTTGAATAGTAAGCATCCAATTTCGCCAATTCAATGCTTGCTTTTGTATAAACCTTTTTCACCAGCTCTCTTTCTTTACTGCTGTCCGGATCATAAGGCAGAGTAAATTCAACGTGATAAGAAGATCCCATATGCTGAGGCTGAATATAGATGCCGATATCACTTACCGGATAGGAATATTCATTCGCCACTTCATACATTTTATTGATAAAACCTTCCGCTCTGTCCAGAGTTGTCAGGAAGAAAATATCCTGCGATGCTCCCTTGTAGGTGTCCTTCCAGTTGCCCTGAGACGGGGTGGCAATCTCTTTTTTGATGGCCTCTCCGCTAAGCTTTGAAATAGATGAGAGAAGCTCCATCCCGCAGTTTTGAGCAATATCCGCCAGGTCTTTACTTCTGACGGCAACTCTCTTTTCCGGAAGCAATTCACGCCCGGCTACGCCCACAAGTGCCATCCACTTTGGAAGTATCGCTCTCCAGCTGTTAATCTCGGCTTCATTCTTTCCGAGAATGGATGCAAGCTGCATATTGTTCAAAATAAAGAGCTCATCAGGAAATCGGAATCGGATCGCTTTGTATACAAACTCCGTGATCTTCTGTAAGCTGTCATCCTTCACAAATAGCATATTATGGATTTGTTTTTTGACCTGACATTTGAGGGCAGCCCAAGTAACGATACCCATGCTTCCCTGTGCCCCGGTCAAAACCCGATAGAAATCAAACATCCACGGACCGCCGCCGCTCACCTGCCATTTTTCAGATCCCCATTGTTTTTCCAAATCCATGGGACCTCCGGCAGCTTCGCCTGTAAACATTCTGTTTCCGTCACCCCAGACAACCTCCACGCATCGTAAAGGGTCAATGTAAGCCCATTGATGCATCGCATTCATTCTCGGTTCTGTTTCCAGTACACTTGCAAGCACGGACTTATTCTCTCGAGGTTTGAGTGGGAATGCCAACTCCAGCCCTTCTGCGGACAGTGCCTTTTCCAACACTCCATAGGTCACTCCCGGTTCCACAACGACCATCCTATGCTGACGGTTTATGTTGAGGATCTTATTCATTTCACTCAAATCGACCATAACCGTTTCGGGAACGCTCGGCGCACTGCCGCCTTTGATATGCGGTCCGCCTGAGCTGACAGGAACAAGGGGTGTTTTCGTTTTATTTGCCAGATCAATGATTTGTTTCACTTGTTCTGTATTCTGAGGTTTTACGATGAAACAAGGATTTATATGTAAATCAAAATTCCGTTCACCTCCATATTTGACAAGCTCCTTCGGATCATTGATAACACGGTTATCTCCTAGCACATTTACCAGCTCTTCCTTTATGCTCATTACCATCTCTCCTTCCTTGTAATTAGAGTAAGTAAAACAACTTACACCGTATGCCGTTTCAATATCATTAAACATATTCATTGAATACATTCATTATAATTCGTTCGGTGAAAAGAGTCAATAAGAAAGTACATAAAAAAAAGGCACTTCAACTTAATGTAAAGTGTCTTTTCTCATTGATTCTTATTCTATTATTTATCTTAATTTATTTTACGAAAACATGTTTCATTTCCGAAATGTATTTCACCATTTTAACTTCCAGGTCGTAGTCCCCCTCATGAAGCAGCCAATCGTAGATAACTCCTCTTGCAATAACCAGCAGGAACTCCTCTATTTCGTTTACATCCATTTCTTTCGTAAGTTGGTTCTTATCTTCGCCCTTTTTAATGATATCGGTAAGCAACCGGTACATATATCGTTTTTTATCAAGAAAAAGTACGCTCTGTGTGTTAAATAGCTGTTTTACGGCGTCGGTTCCTCTCGCGCTATTATAAGTAGCATAATGTCGGAAGAAAAGAATGATATCATCATAAAAGTCCTCTTCAAACATTATTTCATCTGCGTTGTTCTCATAAAATTCATCGATCTTTTGATATAATTCAGAATAGATGTCAGCCTTTGAGGGATAGTAATGGTAGAAAGCACCAACCGACACACCAGCTTTTCTGCTGATATCTTCTATTGTTGTATTATCAAATCCATGTTTTTTGAACAAATCTACCGCAGAATTATATATTTTACGCTTTGTTTTCTGTGCTTGAAGCTGACGCGATGTATGCTTTTGCATCTAAATACCTCCTGAATGACCATTTATAACGCATCTCTTACATCGGTGCGTTTCAACAAGGCAAAAGACATCTCCACCCTATTTTGAATTTAGTATAATGCATTCGGTGAAATAAGTCTACAACATAATTCAATTTGTCGACAGATTTTAGCATTTTTTTTGGTCTTCGCCTGCAACATCATGTTCATTTAATTACCACTCATACGGCTACATTCTAATTTTTACCGGCCTTGCCTTTCTCCAGTTTTGAATTTCATTACCAATTTCCAGATCTCTGATTACCAGTTGTACGATAGGATTACCAAAACAGGTGAGAATGTTCTCACCTGTTTGTTCTGTTATAATTGTGTTTTCACTCAAAATAACTGTAACGATTCTTATGAACTGTGACGATTCTTATTATGTAATGTATTATTCTGCCGAGCCCCCGAGAGCGGCGGCTTTTCTCTTCGCAAGAGCCGCAGGCGCTGTTTCATAGAAGTTGAAAGCAATCAGGCCTCCGACACACATTAAGCCTACGCTCAGCCACATAGCAGCCGAATACCCGTATGCGTTCGCTAAGAATCCGGCAACTGCGGATCCGCCGACAGCTCCAACCAGTTCTCCAACGCCCTGGATCGTGGCAACAGCGGTGGAAGCGAACTTAGGGTTGATGGATTCCGTGGGAATGGGACCCTGATTTACAGCGATACAGCCGGCGCCGCACCAGCCGAAGAAAGCACAGAAGGCCATCAGCGGAAGGTTATCTGCGGGAACAAGCAACAACCCCAGCGGAGTCACCGTGCTTAAAAATCCAAAGATGATGACGATGGGTTTCCGTCCGAATTTATCAGACAGCGCAGGTACCGCCATACCCCAGACGATACCGCCTACGCCAAGCGCTGACATAACGATACTCATGGTGGTGGGATCCAGTCCCTTGACCGTTGTCAGGAACATTGGAGTGAAGGATGCCATTACCACATACCATCCAAGGATACAGATGGCATACAAGATTCCGGTGATGATGTTTCTGTTTTTAAGGACTTCCTTGAATTCACCCTTTTTGTCTACTTTAACCATCGTGCCCTCTACCTTGTTCATATCAGGCTCTTCCAGACATTTCATTACCAACAAGGCAATGATAAGGCCAGGGATGATGGTCAGGAAGAATGTGTATCTCCAACCGATCGACTGTGCTAGGGCTACGACGATCAGTGGTCCCGCCAGACTTGAAATCAGACCTACGGAAGTGGTCCCCATGAGACCCATGTTGAATCCGCGGCGTTTCGGGGTAGACTGTGCCAGCAGGAAGCTCATATTCAGCGGATAGATAGGTCCTTCAAATACGCCCATGATAAGGCGGATGACCAGCAGGGAAACAAAGCCGGCTGCAAAACCCGTTGAAAGAGAACAGATCGAAAAGCAAATGATAAAAAATGCCAGCATCTTCTTCTTGTTTTCTTTCATGTCAGACCAGAAGGAGGCGAGGAAACCGACGCCGGCCCAGGTAAATGCGAATGCCGACATGATCAGACCAAACTGAGCCGG
>CAZTEH010000085.1:0-17217 GCA_964612345.1 uncultured Oscillospiraceae bacterium
TTGGTCCCTTTCTTAAAAAGCACTATACAAACTAATGATTTGGATCGAGTGCTCCAACCGACTGGGTATTTAACATGACGATCAGTTAATATTGGTAATAGGGACTCTCTGTCAGGAGATTCATCAACTTCTATTTCATCCAAGGATTCTATAACGGATTTGTCGATTTCTTCCGGAAAGATTAGTCCACCTTTTCGCTTTGATTTGTCGAGAATCATTTGACAAGCAGCAATACGACGATTCCCCTCAACAACAATAGTATTGTCAGATTCATGAATTATTATTGGTCTTACGCCAATAGGACGCCATTTGTTTTCTAAGATGCTGTCAACCATTTCTTGCATTTTAAATTCAGAGTTTTGCGTCAAACATTCGATAATAGCGTCTTGGTCTTTTAATGCAGGCTGAATATAAGGAAGGATTCTATAATTTTCTGGATCCAATTTTATTGATAACGGATTTATTCTCATATGGTGACCCCCCTGTTCAATAAACTATCAAGAAACATTACAAAATTTCAAACTACCATCATAATACTAGTAATATTTACATATTTCAACAATTTTCATAATAAACCTTTTTTATTATAATTTGAATAGTTGCCAGAAGCATTTGTCAAGTATACACTTAAACTCAAACCGCCTTGCTGCCAATCGGCTGTGGGTGGATAGAAGCAAAAGCTACGGCGTAAAGCTGGGTTCTTTAGCCATCCGGGGGAGATACTTGGGTGGTTTTTTATTGCATTTAAAATATAAAATGATATCATGTAGTTGATGGTAAATTTATGTAATTAATTGAGAGTAATTATTTAATAAGGAGTATTGCCATATGGATGTATTAATTGAAAAACTAATGGAATGCAAACTTGAGGTAGACAAACTTGAATTTGATGATGACGTGTCTCTAGATGCTTTAATTGATAGGACTAAAATGTATATAGCAAAATTAGGCATAAGAAATTCTGGATTGAGCAGTGGCATGTTCAAAGCGAACCTTGTTAGAGATGTAATGTGGGGAAGTAATGAAAAGGATTTTCGTGTTTCCTGGGAAGAGGGTAAACAAAGATTCAGAAATATTATTGATAATATTATCGATGAGCATAATTTAGACAAAGAGATAAATAATAGTATCTTTAAATCTGATAAAAAGAAACCTGGAGCAAAAGAACATACTTCAGATATATTTATTATACATGGACGCGATAATGAAATGAAAGAAACGGTCTCTAGAATAATTGAAAAGCTTGGATTAGAACCTATAATACTTCATGAATGCGAGGATAAGGGTAGGACCATCATAGAAAAGTTTGAATATATTGCCAAGAATTCCGGTTTTGCAGTCGCGTTACTTAGTCCAGATGATGTATATCTGGATAACGGTACTGAAAAATTGAGAGCCAGGCAGAACGTTATTTTTGAATTGGGCTATTTTACAGGTATATTGGGAAGAGAAAGAACTTTCGTTTTATTTAAAAATGAGAATAATTTTGATATGATGAGTGATTATCAAGGCGTTATTTATACTGAATTTGATCAGAGCGGGGCTTGGAGATTTAAACTTGTTAAAGAATTAAAAGCAGCAGGGTACTCTGTATCTTCAGATTCAATTCTATAATAAATTCTAGGAGGATACATAATGGGTTTTTTTGATTTAATAGCTACTTGCGGTGTTTGTGGAAATGAAGTCGGCCTTAATCGGTATAAGGTAAAAAAATCAGACGCCTAGATTATAGTCAGTCCTTCGAATAAGCCTTTTTACTATTAGTCCTATTCAAAAGATAATCCGTACTTGTATTATGCAAATCCGCCAACTTAATTAAAATCCCAGTTGGTATATCCACTTCGCCACGCTCATAATTACTGTAGATCCTCTGGCTGCAATTGAGATAGGCAGCCACCTGTGTCTGCGTCATATCTTTATCTTCTCTCAAATTTCTTATTCTTTCGTACATAGCGTAATCACCTCGATACAATTATAATTTAGCGAGATATTCGCTATTGACATTTAGCGAGAATATCGCTAAGATTATCTTGTGCAAAATCGAGGAAAATATAGAAGGTTTGATATGAGAAATAAGAAAATCCACGTTCTTATTATTTCCGACCGTTTGCTTAATCAAGCAAACGCGTTGGCGAAATATCTTAACAGTACAGGATGCATTCATGTTGTTGGACTTGCTGAGAACAAACAGCAGGCATTAAGTATTGCAAAGGATCACTCTTTTGATTACTTGATCATTGTAGGTTACTTGAAAATGGAATATACCTATGACGTGATTGCCGAGCTTCAAAAACAGCAAAAGGAGTTTTTGCCGGTGCAGTGGGCGATCCTTGATTCATTGATTTTCACTTTCTGCCAGCGTTACAAAATACCGCTAAAATTTGAGCGGACTCTTCCAATTATTGATTTTGTCAGCTTTCTCGTTGCCCATAAAAATGACCCCAAAACCGAAGAGGTGCAGCATCCATATTGTCGCTAATTAACAAAACAATGCGTCGCCCAAACGGACGGCGCTTTTGTTTTTTGTAAAGGGTACCGTCAAGTATTTTGCGCAAATTATTTTAACATGTCATTTTGTGAAATAAATGGTATAATTAGATGAATTTATTATCAGACAAGCCTGCACTGAAAGCCTAAAAAGTAGCCGATAGGAGTGTATATGAACAGTGTTTGCAAAAATATCTTCAAGGCAATTCATGAAGGAAAATGGCTGAGTATTGAATATAAAAATCTTGATGATAACATAACAAAATACTGGATAGGAATCAAGGATATTGATTTAAAGAATAAGAAGCTGATGGTTGAAGGGCTTCATTTATCAAGATACAGTTTATGCGACTACAACATATTCATTGATTCTATCTTATCTTCTGCCATCATTGATGGCTCCTATTGTCTGGTTAACCAGAGGTTAGTCGATGATATACGGCTGAACCCGCATAAATATCAATCTATCTTTCGCCATTCGGCAAATCTGAAGATCTTGAATTATTTAGCAGACTGTAACCGGCTGAACACAACGCCCTACAAGTGTGAGTATTCTTTAATACATCACCTTGATGCGGATTGCTTTGATTCCGATGACTATCGGTTAAGCGAAGAGCAGTTTCGGGAAGTCGTTAATAATTTTCAGTATAAAGCCACCCAGAAAAATGTAAAGCAGCAGATCAAGCAGCTTTGCTTAAATGTACTAAGTGTAAATGTGAAAAAAGGTTTATATGTATTGGCATATAAAAAATTGGGACTTGATGTCAAAACAAGGACGTTGAGGCCGGACGATCATGTAACCGTATGCTGGGAATACACAATAGATGGAAACAAGCAAAGTATTCGTCAATTTCTGGACGCAGAAGACTGCGATTTATTGGATGATTTCAATAAAAACCAGGAGTTGATCAAAGATAGAATCACCCAGACTAATCCACAGATCAACGGTGTTGACGACAGGCCATATCTCATCGCTATCGGTATGGATGTTCTGCTTGATTTGGATTACGAATACGAAGCGATTATAAATATGTTCAATTGCGAAAACGTCACCATACCTGTAAAGGCGTTTTTCGGTGAGTTAACCAAGCATCCGGAAAGAAGAAAAGAATATCCTATCGTACTTTTCAACAAAAGGGTTAATCTTGACCAGCTGTTGGCAATCAATAACGCGATGAAGTATCCGATTGCATACATCCAAGGCCCGCCAGGGACCGGTAAGACCAATACGATCATTAATACTATAGCGACGGCTTTTTTCAATGAGAAAACTGTCTTATTTACTTCCTATAACAACCATCCTATTGATAGCGTTTTCGATACTTTCCAGAAGCTTAAATACAGGGATAAACATATTCCATTCCCGATGATACGACTTGGAAATAATGATAAGGTTGAACAGAGCCTGGAGTTTATAAAAAGTATTTATGAACACACAAAGGACATCAGCATATTTGATAAAACCCTTGAAAAAAATAGGGAAGACAAAATTGAAAGAACAAAAAAACTGACTGCACTTCTGAAGAAGCACGAAATGATACTGGATCTAAAGGAGCGAAAAGAAACCATCGAAAAGCTTATAAATTCTTATCATCAACTGACATTTCAAACGGATTTAAAAGGTAGGCAGCTAAACGAAATAAATAAACTTCTTGAGAAAATTGGGGAAGTAACAAATGAAGAAGCGGAGGGCCTCCTTGCAGATAATGAGGATGAGTTTTTTAAATATTTGTATTATAGCTCTGCAAAATACATAAAGAGAATTGACGAACCTAAAAATGAAGATTTACTGAATATCATTAATATGACAGATAAAGAGTTGCAGGTCAGAAGCTTTAATAAATATCTAAGCAACGACGAAAATTTTAAAAAGTTTCTGCGTATTTTCCCCGTTGTGGCAACAACCTGTATTTCCGCTCATAAGCTAGGAGAACCGAAGCAGTATTTTGATATGATGATCATGGATGAAGCAAGCCAGTGCAACACGGCAATATCTCTAGTGCCGATTATCAGAAGTGAAAATTTAATGCTGGTCGGTGATCCACAACAGCTTAATCCGGTGATCCTCCTGAACGTCAAGGATAACCTGGCCCTGAAGCAGAAATATGCCATTTCCAATGAATATGACTTCATTGCAAATTCTATTTACAAGACATACTTGGCGAGTGATGCGGTTAGCGATGAAATCCTGTTAAGCCATCATTACAGGTGTCACAAGAAGATTATTGAATTCAGTAACAAAAAATATTATAACGGCAAGCTGAATGTCGAGAGCAAATCCCAGTCAGAACACCCACTTATCTTTGTTGATGTTGAAGATAATAGGACGGATTATAAGAATACTTCTCCAATTGAGGCTGAAAAGATAATTGAGTATATAAAACATAATAAAGATAAAAAAATTGGAGTGATCACGCCCTTTGCAAATCAGAACAGATATATCAACAACTTATTGAAAGAAAGTGGATTAAATGATGTTGCCTGCGGGACGGTCCATGCCTTTCAGGGAGATGAAAAAGACGTTATCCTATTTTCGCTGGCGGTTACTGAGCAGACTGGCTTAGGCACATATGAATGGCTGAAATGTAATAAAGAGCTGATTAACGTCGCTACATCCAGAGCAAAGGATCAGTTGATCATATTATCCAGCAGCAAAAACCTGGACAAGCTTCATAAAAATGAAGGTGATGACGATTTATATGAGTTGGCTGAATATATAAAAAGCAATGGGATCTCAAGGGTTACGGGAAAGGCTGCAGCATCAAGGGCATTGGGTATTAAACCTTACAGCACTGAAACAGAAGAAGCTTTCCTTTGCAGCCTGAATCATGCATTGGATAATGTTTTATATAATAACAAAAAATGCACAGTTCATAAAGAAGTTAGTATTGCACACGTATTTCAGGATAATGTGATTCATAATGACTTGTTTTATTCTGGCAGATTTGACTTTGTCGTCTATGAAAGGACATACGAAAAGCGGGAAATCCCTATCCTCGCAATTGAATTGGATGGAAAAGAGCACATCGAAAATGAGGTCGTTCGAGAGAGAGACTGCAAAAAAGCTGAAATATGCAGGCTGCACGGATTTGAATTGATTCGGATAGAAAATTCATATGCAAGGCGATATAATTATATTAAGGATATTTTGATCAATTATTTCCTGAAAAATTGATTTAATTTCACATTTCCAGTCAGTCCTAATTTAATATATAAATACAGTTCTTTAAGAGATATTTTTGAAGATGCGAAATCAGTTGCTGAGGTAAACACCATGCTACATACCGGCCTTTACGAGCAAGTTATTAATAAAAAGATAAACGACGAGCTTGCCGCTGCTGCGGACAAGCTCAAGCAAACCGCACCCCTTGATGAGGCTGAGGCTTCAGGCATTTTAGCAAAGTATGTTGCCGAGATAATCGAAAAGGGACTTGATGACTTGAAAGACAGCGGCGGCAACCTATATGACCAGGTGGCGCTGACGAACAAAATTGTCTATCTCATTCAAAGAGAAACAGAGGAAGACGCTTTCGAAGCATTGGCCGTGGATCAGCGGGCCGAACAGCTTTTAGCGCTGTTAGATAAGAAAAACAGTATATACAGCCTGCGAGGAAAAGGAGAAGTCATTCGACCCGAGACCTCCATCGCCCAGAGCTCACTTTTTACCGGAGCAATCCACGAGCCTAGCATGTATTCAGAGCTCAAAAAAGAGATCCTTTCCTGCAACAGGATTGATATGTTGGTTTCCTTTATAAAATGGAGTGGGCTTCGCCTCATCATAGATGAATTGAAGCTGTTTACACAAAATGGCGGAAAACTGCGTATTATCACCACCTCCTATATGGGGGCTACCGATGTCAAAGCCGTGGAGGAGTTGCGTCAATTATCAGGGGCCGAAATCAAAATCTCCTATGACACAAAGCGTACCCGCCTGCACGCTAAAACTTACGTGTTCCATCGGGACACAGGTTTTACGACGGCATATGTGGGTTCCTCCAACCTCTCCAATGCGGCGATCTCCAGCGGGTTGGAGTGGAACGTGAAGGTGACCGCCAAGGATTTGCCCGACACGATACAAAAGATCGATGCGACCTTTGAGAGCTATTGGAATTCCAGTGACTTTGAAGACTACACAAGCGAACAGCAAAATCGACTGGAACGGGCGCTTAAAGCGGAGAAATATTTTGAAAGTAATGACACCCAGCCCTATCTGTTCGATATCACTCCCTATTCGTATCAACAGGAAATTCTGGACAAGCTCGAGGCCGAACGCAAGGTGCGTCAGCAATATCGCAACTTGATTGTAGCTGCTACCGGAACCGGTAAGACTGTGATATCAGCCTTTGACTATAAGCACTTTCGCAGGGAAAACCACGGTAAGCCTTGCCGGTTACTGTTTATAGCCCATAGGGAGGAGATTTTAAAGCAAAGTTTAAACTGCTTCCGAGGTGTTTTAAAGGACGCTAATTTTGGAGAGTTATTTGTCGGTCGCTATCAGCCGAAGAATATAGACCATCTTTTTATGTCTATCCAAACCTTCAATTCTCAGGATTGGCAGGAGAAAACAACTCCTGATTTTTACGATTACATCATTGTTGATGAATTTCACCATGCGGCTGCCCCAACATATAAAAAGCTGCTTTCCTATTATCAGCCTAAAATCCTATTGGGCTTAACTGCAACTCCCGAACGAATGGACGGACAGAATGTGATCGCATATTTTAACAACCGCATTGCTGCTGAAATTCGTCTTCCGGAGGCCATTGACCGTAAGCTGCTTTGCCCCTTCCAATACTTTGGGGTGACTGATTCTGTTGACCTGAACGATCTGAAATGGACACGAGGCGGTTATGACAGAACTGAGCTTTCCAATCTGTATACCTTGAGCGCTATTGCTGCCAGTGCCCGCTGCAACATGATCATCTCTTCACTGCTTAAATATGTGACTGATATCAATGATGTAAGAGGGCTGGGCTTCTGCGTTTCCGTTGCTCATGCGGAATTTATGGCTGTATATTTTAATAGAAAAGGCATTCCTTCGATTGCGCTAACCGGTCAGTCGCCGGATGAGGAACGTGATCTTGCAAAAAATAAGCTGACAAGCAGCGAGGTGCGTTTCATCTTTGTAGTGGATATTTACAACGAGGGCGTGGATATCCCGGAGATCAACACTATCCTGTTCCTGCGCCCCACAGAATCTTTGACAATATTCCTGCAGCAGCTGGGCCGTGGACTCCGTCTGGCGGAAAACAAAGAATGCCTGACCGTGCTGGATTTCATCGGACAGGCAAACAAGAAATATAACTTTGAAGATAAGTTTTCAGCTCTCTTGGCGGCCACTACGAAAAGTGTGCAGCGGGAGATCAAGGATGGATTTACTGCAATGCCTAAGGGTTGCTACATTCAGCTGGAGCGTAAGGCAAAGGAGTATATTCTGGATAACATCCGAGCCTCTTTCAGCGTGCGCGCAGGGCTTATTTCCCGAATTGCCACTTTCGAGGAGGACACCGGGAAGGCGTTGTCACTGGAAAACTTTGCGGAATACTATCACTTGGATGTCCGCAATATCTACATACGCGGCAGTTTTCCCCGGCTCTGTACACTGGCAAATATACGGAAAGACTTTAACGAGCCATTGGAAGATGTGCTGACCGAGGCATTGCCGCGGATTTGTGCCATCGATTCTCGTCGCTGGATTTTATTCTTGCTGAATCTTCTGGATTATTTGGATACCACTGACTTTACTACTCTTTCACCAGTGGAAGCGGCTATGCTGCGTATGTTTTACTCCACGATCTGGCAGGATTCAGCGGAAGAACTGGCTGCCGATATCGTCTCGGACAATCTCTATGCGCTGTCCGACAGTCCAGTAATGCTGGCGGAGATCAAGGAGCTGCTGATTTACAATTACAATCATATCGACTTCATTGATGAGCCAGTTGAGTTTGGATTTGATTGTCCGCTGGATTTGCACTGCAGCTATACTCGTGACCAGATTCTTCTGGCACTTGGATTTATGAAACCCGGTACTGTGCGAGAGGGCGTGAAGTGGCTGCCGGAGAGGCAAAGCGATGTGTTCTTTGTGACTCTCAACAAGTCGGATAAGGAATATTCTCCAACCACTATGTACGATGATTACTCCATTAACGAGTGGCTGTTCCACTGGCAGAGCCAAAGCACAACCTCGGAGGATTCCCCCACAGGACAGCGATATATTCACCATAAGGAAAGAAAAAGTAATATTTTTATTTTCGTTCGAGAGTTTAGGACAGATGCAGCCGGCACTGCTCCCTATACCTTTCTTGGCCTGGCGGATTATATGAAACATGAGGGTTCGAGGCCGATGAGTATCACGTGGAAGCTGAAGCGACCAATACCGGCAAAATATCTGAAGAAAACGAATAAGTTAGTAGTGGGATAAAATGATGATTGAAGTAGTAGCCGCCCTGATATGGGACAATAATAAATTTCTTATCTGCCAGCGTCCGGCAAATAAGGCACGTCCGCTGCTGTGGGAGTTTGTTGGCGGGAAAGTGGAGCCGGGTGAAACACCGGAACAAGCACTGATTCGCGAATGCAGGGAAGAGCTGGCGATTACACTGTCGGTGGGCGATGTGTTCATGGATGTGATGCACACATATCCCGATATTACGGTGTATCTGACTTTGTACAATGCTGCAATAACGGAAGGAATACCGCAATTGCTGGAGCACAATGATATCCGATGGATTCCTGTTGATGATATATCAAATTATGAGTTCTGCCCGGCAGATGAGGAAATTCTTGCACGATTACGCGTGATAAAATAGTATATTCTACGGTTAATTTTGTAATGGTAGAAACCTATTGGAATATAGGTAAGCAGATATATGAAGCGCAAGGTGAAAATGAACGTGCAGAGTATGGAGCAGGATTGCTAAAATTTTTATCTGAAAAATTAACAGAGGAATTTGGTAAAGGATTTACTGTTACAAATCTAAAATGTATGCGTCAATTCTATATTGCTTTTCCAAATAGTCACGCACTGCGTGACCAATTGAGCTGGACACATTATAGAATGCTTTTAAGGTTGAAAACATCTAACTATAAGTTATATATGCCGACTGAGGAAGAATTTAAACGTGAACTTGCAAAAGAGCAAGAGCTTTAGAGCGTGAATGGAAAATTATGCAACGCATCGTTGCACAATTTATTTTCTCAAAACATATACCGTATTTTTCCCTTTGCCGACAGTCTGAAGGATGTCTTTATCAACCATGAGCCTGAGCAGCCTTCCAGACATTGTCTGTGAAACCTTTAGCTCTGTCTCGACATCCTTCCGTTTCAGCCTACCCAATCGTGCCGCAAGTTCCATTATGCGCTTCTCATCCGTCGAAGGAATTGTGTCCTCCGCCTGTGCGTTCTGGTTCGGCAGCATAATCTTAAATGCATGATCGGTTACGTCAAATTCCGGTTGTATTGCAAAACCTTTATAGCTGTTCAGAATTTTCGGTATGCCTGTGCCATAAGCTTCAATAAGTGTCAGGCGGTAAAAAATATTAGCCAGTCTTTCATTGCGCGTTACCGATACGCCAAGCATGATATCCGAAAGAGTAATGCCCTTAACCAAGCCTCCCACGGATATCAATTCAATGCGGTCGTCAAAAATACTGATGAGTGTACTTGCGCTGTAAGCGTAATCTCTGTGTACTAAAACATTCAGCAAGGCTTCGCGCAGCGCCTCTTCGGGATAATCCTTCTTGTCGGTGCGGTATAAGCCTGAAAATTCCGCCCGCACCCGGTTATGCTGCGAAATATAAGTGAAAACATCATTAAGCTGCTCCAGAAGCGATCCGTCGAACTCCCGCCGATCTTTGAAAACCGATTTATCCGTCCCTTCAAATAGGGCGGCTTTAATCGTATGGAGGCACTGATCAGACAGAAGCAAGCCAAGATTCGTATAAATGCCGTCCTCATTGACAAGATGCAAGGTTTTTAAATAACTGGCGCCAAAGGGCACGTCTCGAACCATAAACTCCTTTTCAGCGGCATCAAAGGTCAGCTCCTGGTTCAGCGAGCGCCTCTCTTCATAACTGTCCCCATCCGTCTCCATGATCATATGGCGTATCGCGTTTTCCGTTGCGGGAACAGAAGACGCGCTTTGTCGGACAAAAACCCCCTCCGGACGCAGCCCCTTGTTTTGCAGATAATACGGACATTCCGTGCCCTTCTGAACGGTTACTTTTATGATATCCTTACCTTGCTCTTTCTCATGAGTATAAGAAACAAACATAGTAACGTCCGGCTTAATTGCGTCTCTGATCATATTGGATAATCTCAAGGTCTCGCTGTCAATGTTCTCAACACCCACAACTGAGCCGTTATCATCGACACCGACGTAGATTGTCCCGCCTTCAGAGTTTGCAAAAGCGATGACTGTTTTGCGAATATCATCAATGACCTGGCGTTTAAGCTCAAGCGTTGAATTCTCAATAAACTGCATGACAAATACCTCCCTATTTATTCTAACACAAATTCTAACACATTCTAACCGTTCTCGTCAACGAAAAGTGTTAGAATAATTGCGACAGTCTTCGACGGTATTCTAACGCAAACAGAAGGTTCTATTTACTTCTGGGGGACATCTTGACACTTTTTGTATGCTGTGATAAATTATATAATATATTGTCTCATCTGACAGCGCTTCGCTTCGCAGATGGGATATTGTTCCAGATAGTACATATCCGGGGGCGATTAAAAGACATATCTTAATTTTATGCGCTTTTAATAGACCGGCACAATGATATTTTTGTGTCGGTCTTTTTTATTGTCTTTTATCGTAAAGTATGGGGGTGATAATCAGAACTCTGCATACTCGCACAGAAATTAATTCAAACAGGAGGTAATTATGAAAAAGAAAATCGTAATTTTATTGCTTTTCATTTTGGTACTTTTTGCTTTTGGCTGCTCCCCAAAATCACAGGAAACAGCTGATCTTATTTTATCGAATGGTTTTGTCTATACGGTTGACGCCGGAAAAACCACTGCAGAAGCTGTTGCTGTCAAAGATGGAAAGGTTATTTTCGTAGGCAGCACGGCAGATGCGGAAAAATATAAAGGGGACGCCACAAAGGTAATCGATCTTAAGGGGCGAATGCTTTTGCCATCTTTCTTTGAAGGTCACGGTCATGCACAAGCAGGGGCAGAACTCGTCTATTCCTGTGATCTGTCCGGCGGTAAGAATCTTGCCGACTATCTCAATATCATTGAGGACTTTATGAAGGCAAATCCGGAAGCAACGGCGATAAAAGGAAGCGGCTGGACGGATCCGGTCTTTGGTGCTGCCGGCCCAAATAAGAAAGACCTGGATACTATCTGCGAAAAGCTGAATATGAATATTCCCATCGCGCTGTATGATGCCGGCCATCATTCTCTTTGGGTCAATTCCAAAGCGCTTGAGCTTGGAAATATTACGAAAGACACACCGAATCCATCCTCAAACAGCATTATCCAGCACGATCCGGTGACAGGAGAACCATTCGGGGTCCTGCGGGAGGGCGCAATGGATCTGGTGCTGGAACAGCTGCCTGATTACTCCGTTGAACAATATGAAACGGGAATCAAATATTATCAGGATCTGGCCCATTCACTTGGATTTACAGGCGGCCTTGATCCTCTGCTTCCCGTTGGCGGCAATGCGATTGAAGCGTATAAGAACCTGGCAAATGACGGAGAACTAAAAATGCGGATACGCGGAGCTTATTTAGTATCGCCGGAGGAGGACTTTGACACTCAGCTGCAAGCCTTTGAAACTGCGCGGAAAAATGATACTGTCGGCGATCTTTTCCAGATGACGAACATTAAATTCTTTACGGACGGTGTTATAGAAGGAGCTACTGCTTACCTTGCAGAGCCTTATGCAGCAGAAGCGCAGAAAGGAGACAACTACCGTTCCGAGCCGATGTGGCTGCCCGATGTGCTTCAGAATGCTTTCACTGAAGCCGAAAAAGCCGGTTTTCAGATTCATGTTCACGCGATCGGAGATGCCGCGGTTCATGAGACTTTAGACGCATTTGCCTACGCACAGGACGAGAACGGTGCTTCCGATTATCGCCATGCGATCACTCATGATCAGTTGGTCAATGATTCCGACTTTGCGCGGTTTAAGGAGCTCGGTGTCATTGCAGCTGTAAATCCTTACTGGGCGGAAAAGGACGATTACTACTATGATATCCAGCTGCCATTCCTCGGACAGGAAAGAGCAGATAAAGAGTATCCGATCCAAAGCTTTATTTCAAACGGAGTCATGATCGTGACGGCGAGCGATTTTCCTGTGACAAATCCGCCGGACCCTTTGATGGCTGTTGAACTTGGAGTAACAAGGATAACGCCGGATATTCTGCTTGCTTATGTGGCCTCCGATCCGGCTGACCCGAAATACAAAGAACCCCTTTGGCCTGAAGAAGCCGCCAGTTTGGAAGATATGATAGCGAGTATTACTTATAATGGCGCTTATGCGAATTTCCTTGAGCCAGTCTGTGGATCGATCGAGGTTGGAAAGTCGGCCGATATGGTTATTCTCGATCAGAATCTATTTGATATTAAATCGTCTGAGATCTGCAATTCAAAAGTATTACTCACACTGTTTCAGGGTAAGGAAGTGTATCGGGCAGAATCTTTTAAGGATTGATTGCCCGGCTGTCAGAAATAGTATCGGTTTGCCCCTTGGATGATCTGATATCGGGGCAAACCGATTTTCATGAAAAAAAGATGCAGCGTTGCTGCAAGGAAACGTCCAATATATCATGCGGCGGCGTTGCTTGCATGATATAATAAATAATAAAAAATACGCTTAATTTGTATTCCGGCCTGGGAGTGATGAAGTTGAAACGGATCAGTTCAAAAATAATGTTTTTGATTATCAGCTGCTGCATATTTACTGCCTTCCTCATCGGAGGCTTCAGTCTTTATCAGGGCTCTAAATTTATTAAAGCGGAAGCAAATAATAAGCTAATGTATATGTCTCGGAGCTATGCGAATGAATTCAGTCAAACCTTTGAAAGGGCGGAAAGCTACGTGAATTCTATGCATGACGTGATCATAGCGACGTTTGATATGAACTCCTTCCGGGAGGATCCGGAATATTTAGGCAAATATATCGATGACCTTGATCCGATTATGGAAAGCTTTGCTTCAGATAAAAACGAAGCACAGGGAATATACATAACGTTCAATCCATACCTGACAGCATCTGCTTATGAGCTGTGGTATGAAGACCTGGCGGGAAACGGGAAATTATATAAGGTTTCACCGGAAACGATTAAGAAGTACACTCTAAATTACTCCGACACTGACACCGACAGCTGGGCGATCTATCCCAACACACCGGAATTCATGGACCCGAACAATGAAGGAATGGATTATTTATATAGAACAATGGAAGAAGGAAAGCCTTTGTGGTTTGAACCATATAAAGAGCTGGGACTTGACGTCACGACCATATCCTATGTAATGCCCATTATCATTGACAATACTGTAATTGGTGTTGTTGGAATGGATCTTAACTTTGAAACCATAAAAAAAACAATTCAGGAAATGCCTGTCTATCATCGGGGTTACGCTTTTCTGATGAACGAATCGGCTGATATTTTGGTTCACCCAGAGTACAAAAGCATAATTAATCTGAAGGACATTGACGAGGGAAGATACTCATCTTTGACATTACAGATTCTAAAAAAACCCTATGGCAGCTTCAGTTATTCCAATAAAACAAAAAGTGAAATCATGAGCTACAGCAAGCTCTCGAACGGATGGATTCTTGCTTTGGTTTCGCCGTATGAGGAGGTATTCAAGCCTGTACGGGACCTAAGTTATATTATTGTTTTGCTGACTCTTGCCGGCATAGCGATTTCCATATATATCGCATATTTGTTTTCAAGGAAAGTATCTCATACGATGGACCAGGCGGCGGCACAGTTACGATATATTGAAATCGGTGATTTTACTCAAGAAATACCGGAAGAACTTCTCCGGGGTGATGATGATTTAGGCTATTTCATCAAATCCGTGCATACGCTCCAGAATGTGATCAGAGACCTCATAAAGTCAATGGAAACAAAGGAGGGTGGTGTATTTTCTGATTCCCTGCTGCTTAACAGCGCCGTAGAAAAGACGCAGAGTGCATCCTCAAACGCTGTCCTTGCGATTGAGCAGATATCCCTCGACCGGGTTGAAAAAGAAGAAAATCTCCGCGATACTCTGAAAAAATTGGAAGAATTTAATACAAAACTTCAGGTCATGGTAAAAGAAGAGGTTCAGAAAAATCGACAGAAAGACGCCGTTGTCATTTATCAGTCACGTCTGGCAAAAATGGGAGAGATGATCGGAAATATCGCACATCAGTGGCGGCAGCCCCTTAACAGCCTTAGCATCATTCTGTCGGAATTAAAGGATTCGTTTAATTATGGAGATCTTGATCGGGAATATTTTGAAGATTCTGTTTCAAAATCAAAGCAGATCATTGCAAAAATGTCGCAAACAATAGACGATTTCAGGGATTTTCTAAGCCCTTCAAAAGAAGAAGCCCCATTCTCAGTCAATAAATCCATTCTTTTTATACTTGACCTCATGGAGGAGAGTCTGCGTCTAAATAACATCCGGGTCAACGCAAACCTGCCCCATGAAATTATTGTTTTAGGCTATGAAAACGAGTTCTCACAAGTGATTTCCAATATAGTGAATAATGCCAGGGACGCTTTGGAGGAATATGACCAGCCTCAAAAGTTAATTATTATCACAATTGAAGAATACGACGACCTGATTGAAATAAAAATCAGCAATAATGGTCATCCGATATCTTCTGAAGTGATGGAAAAAATGTTTACCCCATATTTTACGACTAAGACTCTAGGAAAAGGAACCGGAATCGGTCTGTATATGTCAAAAATAATCATTGAAGAACACATGAAAGGCGAGATCCGGTTTCAAAATATCGAGCATGGAGTCTGCTGCAGCATTATTTTGCCTGTCTATGAAATTGACAGAAAGTCATAAGGAGGTTACAGATGGATAACAGCGAAATATATAATTTGCGCCTGCTTTACGTAGAGGATGAAGAAGACACACTGAAACCAATGATGCGTTTCCTGCAAAGGAGGTTTTCAAAAGTTGTTGCTGCCAAAAATGGAAAGGAAGGATTTAAAAAATTTTTAGAATATCATCCCGATATTATCATTACCGATCTTCTTCTTCCGGATTACGGCGGTATTGAAATGATTGAGAAAATCAGGAAATCCGGCTATGCAAACCCAATCATCATTACCTCTGCTTTGAAAGACATCAGTTCCATTGTTAAAACAGTAGATTTGGGAATCAGTAAATATATTATTAAGCCTGTCGATTTAGATGAGATGGATGTCTCTTTGCAGCGATTCAGCCGCGAAGTCATGTCGAAGTACACGAAGGTATTTAATATCTCGTCAGAGGATAAGAAGGAGTACGAAATAAACATCAAAAGAAACCTTTCCAATATCCTGAAAAAATATTCCGGGAAAGGACCAACAGACGTCAAGGTATTCATTCGAACGGATCAAATCGAGATTACCTTTTTGAATGCGCTGACTTTATTTGAATTAACTTTGCTTCAATCCGATAAAAATGGCGGTCTGGTGGAACAAAACAGACGAATTTTCTATCAGATGATTCGTGACGAAATTGAAAAGGCTGTTTCCCAGGATGTCAGAATGGCTGTTTCCATAAAAGAAATTTCAATTGATTCTGGTTCCAATATTGATATCCTTCATTTGGTGCATGAACAGCTGTAATGATGCAAAGCATATCCATAGCCAAATTACTTATAGAAAAAAACTGTTATATGCTCCTTATTATCAACGGTGCCAAGCAGAACGTCCTTCACCTCAGTCTGATATGAGTTTTTCAACTTGGAAGTTACCCAGTCTTCATCCTTATTAATTTGTATTAATTCTTTTGAAATTATTTTACCATCCTTGATAATGGTTCGTGGCAAATAAAAGGGTTCTGTTTCCATTTGATAGTGAGATGGAGTAATCGGGTTATATTGTGGGTGTAAAAAAACAGAGATCTTTCCGTCGGCTTCCCACATTGCCAATGCAATCTTTTTCACATCTTCAACCTTTTCTTCTCGCAGCTCTTCTAATAATACATCGAGAGAGATTCTTGCCTTCTTTAAACCTTTATAGATAATTTGTCCTTCCTGAACGATTATGATTGGTGAATTATTAAGCATTTTTCTCAGCTTCGGAAATTTAAGAATGCCAAATATACCGATAAGATAAAGAACAACGAGTACAGTTGTAGTTGTGATTGATCCTTTTAATCCAAGATTTTCATCCGATAAGGGATGAGCAATAATATTTCCGATTACTAAAGCAATCACAAAATCCAGAAGCCTCAACTGAGATATTGCACGCTGCCCCAAGGCTCTCGCAACAGCCACCAAAAAGAAAAATGCAATAACAGCACGAAGAATCCACTCGATTGTGGTGAGGGATTCCTGTCCTTGTAAAAAATCCATACAAAATATCTCCTTTCATAGCGAAGTTATTTTAACCATAAATAATTGAAAAAACTCCTCGGTATCGGTATACGTGTTCCTGAAATTATCACTGTTATTACGGTTGCTTTTTTTCCCTCTATTGAGTATAATCGGATAAGATACAATATGAATTTGACAATTTGACGTCATAAATACAAGGGGTGCTCACAATAAGT
>CAZTEH010000086.1:0-17004 GCA_964612345.1 uncultured Oscillospiraceae bacterium
CAGTTGTAAGGCTGGGTATCCATGAGATGAAACGATGGATTTCGATTCTGCTCATCAAAGATTTCGAAAATGATGAGAACAGTGAATTAATCAAGGTATGCCTCTTAAGAGGAAAACTGCTTTCCCTTATGGCCCGTGAGCTAAAGCGTACTTTACTGGAAACGGATTTCTTTTTCACGGGAGTTCTCTCGTCCATCGATATTATCATGGATCAGGATATGGGCACCATTCTCCAGGATCTGGCGCTTTCCGAGGATGTTAAGAAAGCATTGCTGGGAGAAAGCGGCCCGCTTCGGGAATGTCTGGACACGGTGCTTTTATATGAGAGACTGGAATTTGATCAGGCAAGAGTCAAGCTGACGGAAATGGGCATTGACCTCGGACGTTTTACGGAGCTGTATATTGAGGCGCTTACATGGCAGCGGACAGCCGGATAAATTTGATTCGTAAAAACATACTGCATAAAAAGACCTGGAACTGCATTGCAGCACCCGGTCTTTTATTATTGAATCGGAAATATCAGGCTGCACGGTGATATGGTCACAGAAAAAGAGATTGTTTTTGGTTATTATTAATTTGTTATCAATAACCGAAAATCAATAAAACGCCTGTTTAGGCAAATCCCTGATAGAATCAAGAAAGAGGTATCAATATGAGCATTTTTAATCGAACGAAAGAGGAAAACAAGGAAACGCAAAAGAAGGATAAGAAGGACATGATCCTTGCAGTTAAGCAAAACAGATGCCCACAGAATCACTCCTGCCCTTCCGTCAGAGTGTGTCCCGTTGGTGCGCTGTCACAGAAGGGATATTCCGCTCCTGTCGTCGACATGGATACGTGCATCAAGTGTGGAAAGTGTGTAAAGTTCTGCCCGAAGCGCGCTTTAGTGTTGGAATAAAATTTTTCGATCGTTACCATGAACAAAAAAGACAAATCAACTCGCATTGATTTGTCTTTTTTGTTTTATCTTTTCGTTTATGAAAGTCATTTCATCGTTTTACACATTCAGCATGGCAAGGATATCATTTTTATGTCTGGCACCGACCGTGGAATTTACCATCTTGCCGCCCTTCATAACCGCCAAAGTAGGAATGCTCATGACCCTGTATTTCGAAGCAAGCTCAGGCTGTTCATCCACGTTGATTTTGCCCACCTTTGCATGGGTTACTTCTCCGGCGATCTCATCGATCACAGGGGAAACCATTTTACACGGACCACACCAGGCTGCCCAGAAATCAAGTAATACCGGTTTATCGGAATTCAATACCTCCGATTCGAAATTTTCTTTTGTAATTGTTATTGCACTCATTTTTCACATCTCCTTTATTTAAAGTAACATTGTAACGGATTCATCGGAATCAAAGATTCTTTTGTTTTATAATCTTATTATATCCAAAGAAAAAAATCATTCCGTAACTTAATCACAAAGTGCAAAGATATGCGTGACAACCCGCTTGCGGCTGTTTGACTTTTGTAGAATATTGGAATAAAATTGAATTTATAGTCAGGTCTAATTCTTGAAGGAGGTATGGTATTTGAAGTCTAAGATGAAAGATCTTGAAAAAGGCTTTTTTGTGAAATTTATCATCGCAACTCTTTGTCTGGTTTCCATTTTCGCAATATCCATAGCTCATTCCAGGTATATGGATCAGAAAATCACGGACATCAGTAAAGTTTACCTGTCTAAAATATCCCTTCAAAATGCAGATATCATTTCCAGCCAAATAAGCGGCAATTTGCAGATCCTCAAAGTCATCGCAAGGATGATCGGCAATGAGGATGAATTCACTCCGGAAGAAATCAATCGTATCCTTCTAACAGAAGTGCAGAACAGTGAATTTATCAGCATGGGAGTCGTGCGAAAGGAAGGGAGCCTTACCTTTACCCCGATTTCAGTGGAAAGCCTGGACAAACTGAAGCTGGCTTCCTCTCTCGGTGAGGAGCCGGACGGAAGAAAACTGCTGCTGGCTGCCGATTGGGAATATATCCAAAAGACGATGTCTGGCTACTTCGGCCTTTCCGGAAGCCCGTCGCGCCTGGTAAACGGCGAAACAGTGAATATTTATGCTTTACCGATTTACCGGGATACCCAAATCGCCGGTGTTCTCGTCTCCTTTTTTGACGAGGAATTTTTCAATAACCTTTTATTTCCCGGGACACTTGATAAGAAGGGATGTACTTATATAGCCGATCAGTACGGAAACATTATCTTTCACTCCGAGGACTGTGAGCACAGCGAACAATTTAAAGAGGTGATTCAGAATCTTTCCACCGGCTGGTCTTTGGATGGAGAGTCTGGTGTAAAGCTGAGAGGAGACATCAAAGGAAGCGTCAGCGATACGATCGAGTATTTTCATGGCCAAGAGGGAATCTATATCAGCTATGTGCCCATTGATTTTCATGGCTGGTACCTGGTGACCTTGACGGGGACAACCGTTGCAGAGGCCCAGTCAAAGAGCATATATGACGAAATTATTCCCGCTTTCATTTATATCCTGATCATCATAATGACCGTAGCGGGTTACTTCTTTTACATGAGAAATCAGAGATTTAAGCGGCTCGAAAGGAAGATGCATATCGAATCCATCAATGATGAAAGCTATCGGATGATCATGGAACAAACCGATGATATCATCTTTGAATATGACACCATGGATAAAACCTATTTCCATACTGCTAATTTCCGGAAGAACTTTGGATACGAACCAACAAAAACAGGATTTTTAGGTTCGCTGGAATTTGACTACGTTCACCCTGACGATGTGGTCCGATTTGCTGAACTGTACGAGAGGATGAAGATGGATCGGAATCTTGCGGAAGCAGAGGTACGTATCATCGATTCGGAAGGGGAATATTTATGGACGCGAATCTACATGCTGGGTGTTTTCGACCAGGAGGGCAGACTTGCAAGGGTCATCGGAAAGATCGTAAATATTGACGAAAAGAAAAAAGAACTTCAATATCTGAAGGAAATGGCGGTTATGGATTCTGCAACGGGAGTCTATAACAAGCAGACAACCGAGGATATGATCAAAGCCTTTATAACCGTAGAAGGGAAGCACGGCAAGCATGCGATGCTGGTGATCGATATCGATGATTTTAAGGGCATCAATGATGATCACGGACACCGAGTCGGCGACGCAGTTATCTCGGCGCTGGGAGCTGAGCTGAATCATATTTTCAGAGCTACCGATATCAAAGGCCGAATCGGAGGAGATGAATTCATGATTTTGATGAAGGACATAGAAGGAATTGACTTGATCTTGAGCAAGGCTGAGGCAATCGGCCAGATATTCAAAAATCGCGAGTTTGATGAAAACAAAGGAATCGTCGTTTCCGCCAGTATCGGTATTGCCATTTATGACAAAGACGGCAGTACATACGAAGAGCTTTACGAAGCTGCCGACAGAGCGCTGTACAACTGCAAAAACTTTCAAAAGGGAACCTTTGCTTTTTGCAAGGAATCAGACGGAAGGATCAGTTCAAGATAACGATGGACTTGGTAATTGTATTTCAAACACCGCTCCATTGTCATTATAAGCGAGGATACTGCCGCCCATAAATTCAACGGCAGATTTTGCGATTGATAATCCCAATCCGAAATCACCCTTTTTCCCTTTATAAAACCGCTCAAAGATATGGGGCAGATCCTCTTCCGCAATCCCATTGCCATCATCAGAAATTTTAACTACGGCATGATCATCATCTGTAAATACAGTTATAACGACTTCTTTCTCTGCATACTTAATACAATTTGAAATGATATTTATGACCGCCTGCGATAGCAATGTGTCATCAATTTTTGCCGGGATGGGATCACTTAAAATGTTAAGATGAATCGCTTTTCCTTCTTTTAAAACATAACCCTCAATTCTTTGCACGTATTCTTTCATGATGTCGGCTAGGTTGAGATTGATCAGTTCGCTTTTGTAGTTTTTGTTTTCTATCCGTGATAGAGTGAGCAGCTCTTCCACCAGAGTATTTAAGCGGCGGCTTTCCTCGCAGATGATCCCTGCAGTTTTAACGGTATCTGCAAACACTCCCTTGGCGATGCCTTCCGCATAGCCTTGTATACTCATAAGCGGTGTTCTAAGCTCATGGGAGGCATTTTGCAAAAAGGATCTTTGTGCATGATCGTAATTCTTGATCCGCTCACTCATTTCATTCATGCTTTGCGTCAATTCGTGAATTTCCACACTGCTGCCGTCCTCGGGAAGAGTAATAAATTCGCTGCTGCCAATTCTTTTCGCATACCCGGAAAGCCTTGTGATCGGCTTTGAAATGCTTTTTGATACGATCAGCGCAATGGCAGAACTGACTCCTACTGCAAGCAGCGTAATGCATAGAAGAATCAAGTTGATTATTTTTATAATGCCGGTTGCCGAGTTTTTAGAGGAAATAAAGAGGAGCTGTACTGCATCCGGTCGGTCGGTCAGTGATTGATAAGTGGAAAAATATTTATTTCCGCCCACGCGAAATTCTACAAGGACATCTTCCCCTGCTTCGCTCAGTTCAATCTTTGCCTTATTTAATATCTTCTCAGTTAAAAAGCTATCTTCAAAAGATTTTGGAAAAAGTACTTTACCATCTGCAGAAATGAGCAGGAATTCGATATTCATTTTTTTAAGATTATACAGCAAGGATACCTTCGAAAGTTTGAGACCGTCTTGCAGTGCCGTCAAATTCTCATCAACAGAATCAGGATTATCCCCCTGAATTCGCTCCAATGCACCATCCATGAGCTGCTGCTTAACCAGAATTTCTATACTGGACACGGAATTTTTAAGCTCAGCTCTGGTCGTCCGATCGACATAGATATTCATCGTAATATTAAACAATATCATCGTCATGAAGGGAATCATAAAGATGATAATGAGAAAGGGCGTGGATATTTTCTTTTTTATCGTTTTCATTCTTTATTATCCAATCCTAATTTAAATCCGAATCCCCAAACAGACTCGATGAGCACCCTGCTTTTCGAAAGCTTTTTGCGCAGTCTTTTCAGAACATCATCGGTAGCCCTTGAGTCCACTTCAAAATCAAATTTCCAAACATTTTTAAGCAGTTCATTCCGTGAAATGGCTCTGTCGCTATGCTCAAACAGATAGGCAAGCAGGGCGAATTCTGTTGGCGTGAGGTCCAGCTTTTGGCCATTCAATAGACTCTCCCTCGTAGAAAGGTTGAGCGTAAGATCCCCATATTTTAACAGGTTCTTTGCAGTGTTCGATTGATCAAGACTGACTCGCCGAAAGATTGCCTTCACTCTTGCCACGAGTTCGATCGGCGAAAAAGGCTTTACCAGATAATCATCGCCGCCGAGGGTAAAGCCTGTAATCCGATCAAGCTCGCTATCGCGCGCGGAGACGATTATAATCGGAACATTGTGCTTTGAACGTATTTGTGAACAGATGGTCAGCCCATCCGTACCATCCATCATGATGTCTAAAATTACCATATCGGAGGGGTTTTGTAAAAATTCGGCGAGCAGATCATCTCCATTTTCAAAAGCGCTTACTTCAAAACCATCGTTGGTCAGAAAACCATAAATGAGCTCTCGTATGTTCTTTTCATCATCGGCTATATAAATTTTTGGCATAATTTACACCTCCTTTTTATCATTATACACAAATCAGCATTGAAATAAATACTTGCCACTGTTTTGCCACTGTTTACCCTTTGCTTTTCCAATTCAAATTCGCTAAACTATACTCACAGGGGCAAGCAAATCATGAAAGTAGGTGAGGGCCGAAAGTGAACCGCAAAATAATTGTGTTGCTGATCATGATCGCTATGATCATTCTTTTCGCAACAAGCTGCACAGAGAAAACCCAGACGGAGGATTCTACTCAAAAGCAGGAAGAACTTCAAAGCTCTGCGGAAGAGCAAATTGAAGCCATGGATCCGGATATAGACCTCAGTGAAGATCAGGAACAAAACGCGACTTCGCAAGGTAAGCTTTCAAAGCAGGAAAATGATGAATTGCTGAATGACACGTTAAATACCCTAAACGAGCTTGAAGAGACAATTAATTCTCTTGAGGATGTAACCGATTCGGATTTGCAGATCCCTGAATAAAACAAAAAGTAAAGGAGTTAATCATATGAAAAAATTAATTATATTCGCAAGTATTTTGGCACTAACCTTTTCGATGAGTGTAAATGCTTTCGCTTCGGAGGTTACCCCTTCCGAGACATCCACGATAAATCAGGATTTCGTGAACAGTGAGACTGCTGATGTTCAAAAAAATCTGGAAGAGAAGAGAGCTGCCTTTGAGCAAAAGAAAGCAGATGCCGGCGCATTCAGAGACGCCGTGAAAGAGAAAAGAGATGCGGTAAAAGCAAACCGCGAGAACAATTTAGCACTCAGGCTGGAAAATAAAGAGCTGCGAAGCTCCCTGGCAGCGAGCCTAAAAGAAATAAAAGAAAGTGGTACGGTACTTGATGCAGAAGTTGCTGCAAAATTAGAAGCATGCAATGCAGAAATGAAGGCAAGCGTCAGTGCGCTGAAAGACACGAAGGGTGACATTAAGGAGATAACGGCAGAAAATAAGACAAATTTAAAAGCACGTGACTATGAAGCAATGGAAGCAGCATTTGCTGAAATATACGATATCCAGGCATCAAGAAATGCAGCACTCGTCCAAATCAATGCGCTCCTGAAAGAAATGATCGCATTACTATAGACAGATAAAAACAAAGAGACGAGCCTCTGATCAGGGGCTTGTCTCTTCCAGGTTTACGAGAATCAGTTGAGCGGCTTGATTTACCTGACATATACCTTTGGCAGTCTCTGGCCAAATGCACATACGATCTCATAATTTATGGTTCCGGTCTTTTCTCCGATCTCATCTGCAAGAATGGTCAGATCCCCCTGACTTCCCATCAGAACCACTTCATCTCCCAGCTTTACATCCGGTACATCGGTCACATCGATCATGCATTGATCCATGCAAATGTTTCCAACCACCGGGGCGTAAACGCCATTTACGATGACACGGCCTTTTCCTGAGAGATACCTCGGATAACCGTCGGCGTAACCGAGGGTCAAGGTTGCAATGAGACTCTCTCTCTCGGTGATGAATTTTCTTCCGTAGCTGACACAAAATCCCGGCTGCACCTTCTTTAAGTGTACGATATTCGCCTTCACGGACATCACGGGCTTGATGGAGAGCTGGTTCCGATCCACTTCCTGGGACGGATAGCAGCCGTATAAAACGATGCCGGGACGCACGGCGTCGAAATGTGCAGCCGGAATCTCCATGATGGCTGCGCTGTTTGCAAAGGTTCGGAATGGAATGTCCACACCGGCCTGCTTCAGCTTTTCATAAATATTATTATAATGGGACAGCTGCTGTTCCGCGTAGGTCTTGTCCTTTTCATCCGCAGTGGCAAAGTGAGAGAAAAGCCCTTTGATTTTCAGATTGGGAAGCCTGCTGATCTTTTTAAATTCTTCGACGCTCGCATCATCGGGAAGGAAACCGATTCGGCCCATTCCCGTATCAACCGCCACAAAAGCTTCCATGATTTTATTCGCCGCCTTGGCTGCTTCGGAGATTGCCTCCGCATTCTCATAAGATGAGGTGACCGGAGTAATGTCATAGTTCAGCAGGGTGTCAGCGTACATCTCCGGGGTGATGCCGAGCATGATAATCGGGCAGGTGATCCCGCCCTCCCTCAAGGTAATGGCTTCCTGCAGTGTGGCGATTGCAAGAGTCGTTACTTCATTATCCAGCAACACCTTTGAGACGGCCACAGAACCGTGGCCGTAACCGTCGGCCTTCACTACGCCGATGATTTCCTTGTCGCCCACCTTCTGCTTGATTTGTTTTATATTATAATCGAGATTGCTCAGATTGATTTCCGCCCAAACCGGTCTCAATGCATCTTTCCACATAAAAAGCTTCCTTTCTTAGCTTGCCCAATACGCAAAGCGCTGACAATAAAATTATTATATACCTTGCCCATAATTTCAGTCAACTACACGCGACAGCTGCAGCGAAAACCGCAAAATAATTTGCGGGCAAACCGGTTATTCTACCGGATGCCTGGAATATCGGTAAGTAAGCAGAGAAGCCGCAACGACCAGTGCTCCACCCAACAGTGAGGTGTAAGGAACGGTTTCGCCGAGGATGGCGTAACCTAAAAACATGGAGAACAGGATGCCGGAATAATTGTAAATGCTAACCTCCGAGGCCGGGGCCATGCGATAGGCATAAGTAAGCGCGATCTGACCGAAACCGCCGAAGGTCCCCATCAAGAGCAGGAGCAGAAAATCGCCCAGGCTGGGGAGGGTCATATTCAAAATAAAGAAAGGAAGCGATACGACGGCACAGAATGTTGAAAAATGCATGATCACCGTGATTGCGTCGACCTTATCCTTAAAGTAGGCCAGCAGCGTATAAGATACGCTGGAAAAAATTGCGCACAGAAAAGCCAGAAAGAGCGGGAACAGGTTGGAATGAAAAGAGGGATTCGCAACCAAAAAGGCTCCTCCAAAGGCGATGAGCAGTGCGGGAACTTGTATTTTCGCGATCGTTTCCTTGAGGAATAAAAAGGCGAACAGGGTTATAAGGAAGGGAGAAAGCTTGCTGAGAATCGTCACATCTGCCTGTGCCGCCCGGGAGGCCGCATAAAACAAGGAAACCAAACCCAAAAGTCCAAAGATGGAGCGCATAAAAAGCAGAGGCTGATATTTCCTTTCGCCGAACATGGATAGGCCGTGCCGCCGAATGATGATAAAACAAATGACCAGACTTACAATATTTCGGAAGAAGACCTGCTCCATGAGTGGCACCCGTTCTCCGGTAATATGAATGATGATCTGCATGGTTGAAAACAGCAGCGCAGAAAGCAGCATTAAAAGGATCCCCTTCTGCTTTGTGGTTCTTTTCATTCCTTGTTCCTCTTTTCCAGATTCCTCCGAAAGAACTGGATCGTCGGCCCGGTGATGAAGCCTACGATAATCGTCCCGATCCCAAAGGAACCGCCCAGAAGAATACCGATTATGATCACCGTGATATCAAAAGCGACCTTGCACCACCGAAACTGCCGGTGGGTTTTATCGGAGACCATGATGGGAATCATGTCTGCCGCCGAAATTCCGAAATGTACGGAAAGGTATAAAGCAACTGCAAACGCAAGACTCAAATAGGCAATGACAAAAAATATGATCCGAATCAGCAGATCGGATTCCGGTGTTACGACATAGCTGAATATTTTCGTGAAAATGTCGATGGACGGCCCCACGATAACAAGAGAAAGCAATGTGGCAACGCTGATATAACTGCGGTCCACAAAGAACGTGGCAAGGATTACAACGAAATAAAATCCGAGACTCGCCATTCCCACCGTTGTGTGGAAGATATTCGCCAGACCTGCAGAAAATACACTGATGGAATCCAGTCCGAAGCCTGCCAGAATAAACAGGCTGATCGCCATACCGTTACAAAGGAACGCGAAAATAACTTTGAGAGTCTTATGAAAGATTAGCATGTGACCTCCGGTGAAACGTTTTATGCTTTTATAATATCATAACACTACAATCTATTCACCAATTTTTCTGCTTGGAGCCTTAAGATTCCGTTGAAAAATGGGTAGAAATAAATTATAAACATGTTGAATCATGTAAATACTTGGGGTAAACTGAAAGAACACGCAATAACAGATACTACTGCATAGGAGAAAACCATGACGAGGATAAGAAGCTTTGTTTTAAATATTATTGGTGAATCAATAAGGGCAAAAGTATTCTTTTTTACCTCGTTATTTGTTTTGCTTATTTTTTGTTCCTTGATGATTTATAATGTTTGGACGCAGTCCATCGAGGATACAAAGGAGGAGGCTTTGCGGCTTGCAGCTGTCGCGGAAGCAGGCACCATGGAGGAAGACGTTGAAAGTCTTGATTTAAACGAAAGTGATCTGCAAAAGGAGGCATACCAAGAGATTAAATACAGTCTCGGTGAAATCGTAATGGCACATGAAGATATCCGTTTTGCCTATATCATGGTATTAAGGGATGGGAAGATATATTTTGTTGCGGATTCGGAACCTTCCGACTCGGAAGATTATTCTCCTCCCGGACAGGAATATACAGAGGCCGGCCCTCAGACTTACCAACCTTTCAGAGACGGAAAAACAACAATAGAAAGCAGTACGGACCGATGGGGCACCTGGGTCAGTGTTCTGGTGCCAATGAAGGATATGGAAACCGGTGAAGTGGTTGCCCTGTTCGGGGTGGATTATACCCCGGAAAAGTGGTATCAAAATGCGATGAAAGCTACAATGCAAACTGCCCTGATTGCATTTTGCTTTATTTTGCTCTATTTTTCCGTTTTGGCAGTCGTTCGAACCAACATCTCGATCCGTAAGGAAAAGAAAAAACTGTCGGAGACCAACGAAAAGCTGCTGAAGGAAGAAGAGCTTTTCCGAACCGTATTCGAGCAGTCTCCCGTAGGCATTTTCATAAACAGCAGCGGTACGGCGGAGCATAATTCCATGTATGAAAAAATAGTCGGCCGTTCCAAAGAGGAAATCAATGCGATCGGCTGGGAACGTTATACCGATCCTGAGGATCTTGCGCTGGAGATCGAACAATTTGAAAAAATTAAAACAGGTGAAACGAATAGCTATACCATAAATAAAAGGTATATCAAGCCCGACGGAGATACGGTCTGGGCGAATATCACTTTGGCGCCGCTGAAGGTGGGCAGCAGATCGGAACCGGATTATCTGTGTATCGTAGAAGACATAACCGAGCGGGTGAAGGCAGAAAAGGACCTGCAGGAAAGCGAGCGAAGCTATGCGGTATTGCTTTCCAATCTGCCGGGGATGGCTTACCGTTGCAACTATGACCATGAATGGACCATGCTGTTTGTTTCCGAAGGCTGCTTCGAGCTGACCGGTTATGCATCGTCCAGCCTGATCAACAATCGGAATATTTCCTTTATCGACTTGATCAGCCCGAAGTATCAGGATTACTTGTGGGAGAAATGGATCAATGCAGTTGACAACAGAACAAAGCTGGCGGAAGAGTATGAAATCATAACGGCTTCCGGTGAAACAAAATGGGTATTTGAACAGGGCCAGGCGATTTATGACAAATCCGGAAAGGTGGAAGCTCTGGAGGGATTGATTGTTGATATCACGGACCGGAAGCGCAAGGAAGACGAAATTCTCTATCTCAACTATCACGATTATCTGACCGGAATTTACAACAGACGCTACCTGGAATGGGAGAAAACACGAATCGACAGGGAGGATTTTCTTCCACTGTCGGTCATGATCGGTGACATCAACGGAGTAAAGCTTGTCAACGACGCCTTCGGACATGCAGAGGGTGATATTCTCATTTCAGAAACCGCAAAAATCATACAAAGCTGCTGCCGTAAAAGTGATATCGCTGCAAGGACCGGCGGTGACGAATTCATGATATTGATGCCGCAGACAGACAAGGAGACGGCAAATGTTATTATGGACCGGATCAAGCTGAAATGCGAAGAATACAATCAGGATCTTTCGAACGAAGCATATTCCATCAATATTTCCCTGGGCTATGCGACAAAGGAGACCATAAGTGAACATCTGGAGCGTACGATCAAGCTTGCAGAGGATTTCATGTACAAGCGAAAGCTGCTGGAGCATAAGAGCTCGCATAGCGTCATTCTCTCCTCCATAAAGGCAACCATGCACGAAAAAAGCAATGAGACACAGGAGCATGCAGAGCGTTTGACCTATTTATCCAAAGCGCTCGGAATAACAATGGAGCTGACCCAGCAGGAACTGGCCGAAATTGAACTGGTCGCAACACTTCATGATATCGGAAAAGTCGGTGTTGATGACCGGATCCTGAACAAACCGGGCAGACTGAATGAAGAAGAATGGATCGAAATGAAAAAGCATTCGGAGATCGGGTATCGTATTGCCATGTCATCCCCTGATCTGGTCCCCATCGCCGATTATATCCTTTCCCTCCATGAACGTTGGGACGGGAACGGCTACCCACAAGGGATCAAGGAGGAAGAAATTCCGCTGATTTCCAGAATCGTATCGGTGGTAGATGCCTATGACGCCATGACAGAGAACCGGGCTTATCGAAAGGCCATGTCCGACGAAGCGGCAATCTCGGAAATCCGGAAAAATTCCGGAACTCAGTTCGATCCGAAAATTGTGGGACAGTTCTTGGATAAGGTTCTGCCGACTTACAGGGCTGAAAAAAAGATCAGTATTTAAATTAATATAAAGGAGGATATCAAATGAGCAAACATCAAAAATGTATTCGTATCATCCTGGCGATCGTTATGCTGTTTTCCATGCAGTTTACCTTCGTCTTTGCTGATACTTCTGCCGGTGTCGAACCCATTGTGATCCTGCATACAAACGATGTTCACAGCAAAGTAGACAGTGATCTGGGGTACGCATCCGTCAAGGGATGGAAGGATTATTATGAAGGCAAAGGCGCTGCGGTACTTGTACTGGATGCAGGAGATGCACTTCATGGCTTCCCCATCGCCAACCTTTCACAGGGAGGCAATCTTGTCGAAATCATGAATGCAGTCGGTTATACGGCAATGACTCCCGGTAACCATGATTTCAACTACGGAACCGCCAGACTTCTGGCGTTGTCCAAGCTGATGAAATTTGATTTGCTTTCCACGAATTTCACCGATAAAAATGGAGCTGCTGCGTTTACCGCCTCCAAAATTTATACGGCAGGCGAGAAAAAGGTTGGAATCGTGGGGATATCCACTCCTGAAACTGCAACAAAAACAAATCCTCTCAATGTACAGGGATATCAGTTCAATGAAAAAGAACTGGCAGCCCTGGTTCAGGCGCAAATAGACAAGCTGAAGACGGATGGCGCCGATTATATCGTAGCTTTGGGCCATCTGGGAACGGATCAGGAAAGCGCACCTTATCGATCAACCGATTTGATCGCACAGCTCACGGGGCTTGATGTCTTTATTGACGGACACAGCCACACAACGCTGGAAAAAGGTGAGGCAGTAAAAGACAAATCTGGAAATGAAGTACTCCTGGCACAGACCGGAACCCAATTGAAGGCGATCGGAAAAATCGGAATCAACGGCGATAATATCACCGCATCCTTAATTACAGAAGCAAAGCAGGAAGCTGCGGTAAAAGCGCTTATCGACGAAAAGAAGGCTGAGATCCAGCCGGCCTTAGACAAGGTTGTCGCAAAAACCGACATCAAACTGGATGGAAACCGGGATCCGGGAGTCCGGACGCAGGAAACCAACCTCGGTGATCTGGCCGGCGACGCTTTGAAATACATCTCCGGTGCCGATATCGCCTTGACCAATGGCGGCGGAATTCGAACGACGATTGAAATCGGAGAGATCACCTATGGTGAGATCAATTCCGTATTCCCGTTTGGAAATACGGTCGTTACCATTGAAATCACAGGTGCCGATCTGCTCGCCGCGCTGGAGCACGGAACGAAATCAGCACCGGCGGCAAGCGGTGGTTTTCCGCAGGTTGCCGGAATGAGCTATGAAGTTCATACTTATCTCACCGGGAACAGAATCCAGAACGTAACAATAAACGGGGAACCACTTGACCTTAAAAAAACATATACTTTGGGTACCAATGATTTTACCCAGGTTGGCGGTGACGGTTATACCATGCTCGCCAAATATGATAAAACGGGTGAATTCGGAGCTTTGGACGAAGCCCTTGTGAAATATATCGACCAGGGGCTTGGCGGAACGGTGGATGATCGCTACGCGAAATCCCAGGGAAGGATCAAAGTAATGCTTACCCCTTACACCGATGTGGTTACACATTGGGCCAAGGATTCCATCAAAACCGTATACGAGAAAGATCTTTTCAAGGGCGTTACAAAAGAGAGCTTCCAGCCCAATGCACCGATGACAAGGGCGATGTTTGTTACGGTTCTTGGCAGAATCAACGGCGCGGATGTCTCCGGCTACACGAAATCCGAATTTAATGATGTGAATATGAACAGCTGGTATGGCGGATACGTGGAATGGGCCGATGAAAACAGCATAGCGGCAGGAATTTCGGATGACCGTTTTGGACCGAATACGCCGATCACAAGAGAACAGATGGCAGCCATACTGACCAGTTATTGCAGGTACATTAAGAAAGGCCCTGTGGATGGCTGGGCTTATATCACCGGCTATCCCGACGGAAGCTTCGGCCCGCAGATGAAGGCAACCAGAGCCGAAACCGCTGTGATCGTCAGCCGATTCCTGACAGAATGGGCCCCGAAATAATTCGGGGCCTTAAAATTTACTGTTTGTATTATTCAAAGCAAGTGTTTATAATAATGATGCTAAGTAAATTATATAAAATAATGTTGAGAATTCCCTTAGGAGGAGATAAATATGCAGATTGTTGTAGCAGGATGCGGTAAAGTTGGATCCCAATTTGCCAGAATCATGTCCGAGGAAGGGCATGAAATCGCAGTAGTCGACAGCAGCAGTGAAAATCTTAAGCTGCTTGGACCGAAATTCCACGGAGTGACTGTCCTCGGTGTGCCCATTGATGAAGATGTATTAAAGGAGGCCGGAATCGAAAGTGCGGACGGTTTTGCCGCGGTAACTCCCGATGACAATATCAATATGATGGCGTGCCAGATTGCGAAAGAGATATTTCATGTTCCCCGTATTTTTGCTCGAATTCAGGATCCGGTAAAGGAGCAGGTTTTTTATCAGTTCGGAGTTCATACGGTTTGTCCAACCGATATGGCCGTTCAGGAATTCCGCGCACTGATGATGGGAGAATGCAGCACAAAGACTTGTTTTATCGACAATACGGGAATCGAGTTTATCTATGAAAGAGTCAGAGATAAGGATGCGGGCAAGCTGATGCGGGATATTTCCCTGCCAAAGAATGCACATCTGCTTGGCGTTATGAAAGACGGTCAGCTCAATTTTTATCACCCGGCAGCGAAATTGGAATTTGACGATGAACTGGTCATCGCAACGAAGATATAAGGAGAGAATCAATCATGAACATCGTAATCATCGGCGGAGGCAAGGTTGGATATTATCTGGCGAAAACCCTGTTATCCTTTCACCATAAAATCAGTATGATCGAAATGAAGCGCGAGACCTGCGAAAAATTGGCGGACGAGCTGAATATTCCGGTTTTCCATGGAGATGCTACCAAGATCGATATTTTGAAGAATGCGGAAACATCGAAAGCGGATATCGTGATTGCCGTAACCGGACAGGATGAGGAGAACCTCATCGCATGTCAGCTGGCGAAGAATAATTTCAGAGTGGAAAAGACCATTGCCAGAGTCAATAACCCCAAGAATACCAACGTATTTTTAAAACTTGGCGTCGATTTCCCTGTCAGCAGCACGACGGTTATTACGGATATGATCGAGCAGGAAGTGGATTATGCCGGGATGAAGACATTGACAAGCGTTAAGAACAATAAGATCGTAGTCAGTGAGATCGAAATAAAAAGAAACTCTCCTGTGTTCAACAAGAGAGTAATGGATATTAAAATGCCAAAGGACTGCCAGCTCGTTTCCGTGATCAAGAATGAGGAAGTGATGCGGCCGGGAGATCATTTGGTTCTGTTGGAGGGTGATTCGGTCATCGTTGTGTCCGACTCGGAAAACAAAAAGCATTTAAGAGAGCTTTTTGTAGGGGATCTGCATGAAGCCTAGCCGACCATGATCTTACCTTCCGGATAGACGGCATTTTGCAGTTTCTTATTCTCCCTCATGGCGATGGCGACGGCGAAACTGAGCGGTCCAACCCTGCCAAGGAACATGGTAAAGATCAGCATGAGCTTGCTGATACCGTGCAGTTCCGGTGTAATACCGGTTGAAAGCCCGACGGTACCAAAGGCTGAGGTAACTTCGTACAGCACATTGATAAAAGCCAACTTTTCCACACTGATGATGATGACTGTCATAATAAAAATAAGAACCATACTTAGCCCTGCGATTGTCAGGGCTTTATTTACGACCACCTGGGCGACTCTTCTTCTCAGGACGACCGTTTCTTCGTTTCCTTTGATATTCGATAAAATCGCCATAACCAGAATCCCAAAGGTGGTTACTTTGATTCCGCCGCCTGTGGATCCGGGAGCAGCTCCGATAAACATCAGCAAGATCGTCATAATTTTTGACATCTCACTCATCTCGTTCAAGGGCAGCGAATTATAGCCGGCGGTTCTGCAGGTAACGGAGTGGAATACAGCCGCATTTATTTTTTCGAAGAAATTAAGAGGACCCATGGTCTCCGGATTCGTATGTTCCGATACAAAGAAGAAGAAAGCTCCAAACACGATCAGGCTGGCGGAAATGAGCAGTACCAGCTTCGTGTGTAAATAAAGCGTTTTTGTTTTACGGAAATCATAGAGGTCCTTCCATACGATGAAGCCCAGACCGCCGGTAATGATCAGCAGGGCAATGGTGTAGATCACGATGGGATCTCCGTTAAACTGGGTCAGGCTTCGATAGTTGCCGATAAGGTCAAAACCGGCATTGCAGAAAGCGGAGATGGAATGAAAGACCGCCATATAAATTCCTCTCGCTCCGAATTTTGGGACAAAGCTGGTAGCAAGGAGTATGGCTCCGATTAATTCCAAGCTGACGGTAATCCTGATGACACTCTTGATCATCCGCACAACATCTGCAAAGCTGTAATCGCTAATGGATTCCTGTGCCAGAATTTTACCTTTCATGCTGATTTTTCTTCCGAGCAATACGGAAAAGAATGTTGCCAGGGTTACGATACCGAGGCCTCCGACCTGGATCAAAAATAAAATTACGATCTGACCAAACAAAGTCCATTGAGTCAGAGTGTCGGCAATTACAAGTCCGGTAACACAGGTCGCAGAGGTTGCTGTAAAAAGGGCATTGAGAAATCCGATGCTGTTGCCGTCATTGGATGCAATGGGGAGGCTCAGCAAGCAGGCGCCCGTAAAAATGATCAAGGCGAAACTGGAAACAATGATTCTGGTCGGCGAAATTGTTTTCAGCGGGTTTTTCTTTCGTTGT
>CAZTEH010000087.1:0-16740 GCA_964612345.1 uncultured Oscillospiraceae bacterium
CCGAACGGCATGCTAGGTGGTGTGAGAGGGGGAATCAATTTCCCCCTACTCGATTGTCGATATTTCGATGCCAGAATTCGATGAAAAGAGTTTCCTAAATATAAAACAAGCCCACCCCATCGGGATAGGCTTGTTTTGCTGCGCTTATCTTTAAATCGGATAAGTGACTTTGTCGAAGGTTCCGCTTGTAGTGTCTACAACGAAGCTTGTACCACTTTGAACGGTACTGAACGCTCCAACTGTATTCCAGTTTGTCGGCATATCAGCGTCAAGCACGTTTTGATGCAAGTGAGAGTTGGACGTGGACATTGCGACGTAAGAGCCGCCGGTTGTGGTAAGCGTGGTGTTTCCGAATTTAGCGCCCTTGAAATACGCCGGTGCAGGCATGATTTGTTTGGAACCAACTGCATTCGACGCGATAGTCATTTCACGATAAATGTAACTTCCGCCTAACATACTGTTATATACTCCGCTTGAGATTTCGACCGGATAAGAAACAGAACCAAACTGGGTATTGAGATAATACTTGCCTCCCGATGTGGAGAACCAGCTTTTTAATGTTTTTGTTCCAGTGGCTGCGGCCAACGGGCCATTCTTCCAGCTCCCGTTTAAGTTTGTGAATATTCTCCAGTAACCATTGTTTTCGTATGCAATTCCAGCATCAATAGTGTAAGGGTATGAAGAGTTGTAGAAAACATGGAAAAACTCTGGAACGATATCCCCATACGTTGGATCATCGTAGATTGCTAAAGCCGCAGTTGGGATTGTGATGTCGCTTGATACGGCGTTATAAGTTGCGGCGTTGGATTGTCTGTAAGCGATGTGTATTCCACCCATTTTAATCACCTCGTAATTTCTTAAAATTGAGTTGTAACTTCTTTTAACCGGTTAATCGATATAAAAGACGTAAAACATTATCGAGGTGTAAACCATGGGGAGAAATAAAAAAGCCGAAGGCGCGTATAGAAGCACTCGGCTTTATTGTAGGCATATGATATTTATTTTGTTTTAATATTTATTGATTGAGAGTTTTGATCCCAAGTGACCTCGGCTCCGATGTTTTCGGCCATAAATCTTACTGGAATCAATATTCGCCCGTTTACCAATTTGGCCTGGGTATCCAATACAACTGTCTTTGCTGGTTCCCCGTCATCAAATGTATTTACGAATGCCTCCTTACTTCCGACGGTGAGCTGTATGATTTTGTCTGCGTTCTGCAGCGTTGCGGTATTCGTTGCTGCGTCCCAGGTCACAAAATAGTCTAAAGCTTCTGCAATGCCTCGTATTGGAGCCAGCGCTCTATCGTTTTGCAAAATTGGCTCTTGATCAAGATAAACCCATTCGCCATTCAAATAGACATTGATCTTGCGATCCTTTTTAGTAGGACTTTCAACTTTAATGATACTTTCATCAGCCTTCTGAATACTTGCATACCCGTTTTTGAAGTCTGCTGGGTTGTCGTAGGTGGCGGGGATTACTACATTCCCGGTCTGGTCAATGTATCCCCATCTGGTTCCGATCATAATATTTCCAAGTCCTTCGCTGAAGTTTTGAGCGTTGTCATAAATATAATCTGTTATTTGGGCGCCACTGGTATTTATGAAAGCCGCTTTCTGGCTGTTCCTTACAATAGCGATACCTTCTGTGAAATCTGAAGCGTCTTCGTATATGGCGGGAATAATGATTTTACCGTTGGGAGCAATATACCCATAAAGACCATTGCTCTTCTGTGCGTTCATTATTCCGGATGGATCTTTGCTCCCGAATATATTCCTGTACTCTATCGGTGTTAATATATTGCCCTGCCAATCGATAAATCCGTATAAATTGCCCTTTTCCGCGAGGATGCAATTCTTCCAAGACAAAGGATCGTAATGAAGGCTACTGTATCCCTCTTTTGAAATAATCTTCCCGTCTTTGCCAATCAAATAGTCTAATCCTTCTTTTCTGGCAATGCCTTTCTCACCGTCATAGTATTTTACAATATCAAAGCTTGAGTCGAAGGTTTTGACGGTCTCGCCTTTGGTGTTTATAGCGGTAATTACTTTTCCTTCTTTCAATACACTGACGCCATTTACAAAATCGGTTGCGAAGTCGTATTTGCACTCGGCGATGATTTTGCCTTCTTCATCGATATAGCCGAACGTGATGTTGGCAGATTCGCCAGGGTTCTTCATTACTCTTCTGATACCATCGTAGGAAGAGTAGATATGGTAGTAGGTTCCTACTACGTTTTCCGCAAAAACAGTGATGCTTGACATTAGTAAAAGCACGGCCAGTAATAAACTTAATCTCTTTTTCATTCTATTCCCCTTTCTCTATCCCGGTTGTCATAGTATATCATATTTAATCAAAATTCACGACCCTAGATATTCGATACGATGACTAAAGGCTAAACATTGAATTGAAATTATAAACCATAAATGAAATCCTCCCTTGTAATCATTCTATAATATAGAACGGTTTTAGGAGGATATTTTGTGACACTTTTAAATTTATTTTAGCTTATTCAATTTTATATTAAGCCCTATAAGTATAACCAGTAATTTACATTGTTTATAGTGGCTCGATTGTCATCCTGCAGCTTCACCTGCTGAAGGAGTTGTCCACATTCCTGACTCAGCTGTCGGTTTCCGGTATTCTCTATATTCCATCCCAGCTGGATCCGGCCAAATATGAGAAACTTGTTTTCGGACTGATCCTGATTCTGATGTGCATTTTCCGCCCCAAGGGCTTAATGCCTCCCAAGCGGACGATGGAAATGATCAAAGGCTTCAGGAAAAAGCGTTCCGACAAAAATGATAAAACTGACATGATTACGGAGTGATATTTATGGCTATATTGGAGATCAAAAAGCTGTCCAAGGCGTTTGGTGGTCTTGTAGCGGTCAACCAGGTCGATTTCGAAATGAACGAGGGTGAGATCGCGAGCATGATCGGTCCCAACGGGGCAGGAAAGACAACATTTTTTAATATTATCAGCGGCTATTATCCGGGGTTTGAAGGATCTATTACCTTCGACGGCAAAGGCCTGGTCAGCCTGACTCCTGAAAAAGTGGCAAGGCATAGGATCGCCAGGACCTTCCAGAATATCAGGCTGTTCCCGGAAATGCTGGCGGTGGAGAATATCATGGTCGGCATGCATATGGATCTGAAGGCCAGTATTTTCAATATTGTGCTGCACAGCGGTCATATGAAACGGGAAGAAGGGGGGGCCTATGAGAGAGCGGTGGAACTGCTGAAATATGTAGGCCTGGAACCCAGAAAAAATGAGCTTGCAAAAAATCTGGCCTATGGAGAGCAAAGGCGCCTTGAGATCAAGGGCCATTGCCATGAAGCCGAAGCTGCTGCTCCTTGACGAGCCGGCTGCCGGCCTGAATCCGAAAGAGACCGAAGAACTGAAGGATTTTATAGGAAAGCTCAGAGATGACTTTGGCTGTGCCATTCTGCTGATTGAGCATGATATGAAGCTGGTCATGGAGATTTCCGACAAGGTGGCAGTGCTGAACTACGGCGAAAAAATCGCGGAAGGCACACCGGATGAGGTGAAAAATAACCCTGCGGTGGTTGAAGCCTACCTGGGGATCGAAGAGGATGAGGAGGCTGTTTAGGATGAGCAAAGCAATATTGCAGCTGGAGAATGTAAATACCTATTATGGTAAAATCCATGCTTTAAAGGATATATCCTTTGAGGTAGGCGAAGGAGAGATTGTTACTCTCATCGGCAGTAACGGTGCCGGAAAGACAACCACGCTGAAGACGATATCCGCTCTATTGAAGCCTGCCGCGGGGGACATCTTTTACATGGGAAGAAAGTCAACGGCACGCAGCCGCACCTGCTGACCAGGGAAGGAATCGCCCATGTACCGGAAGGCAGGAAGATTTTTCCCAGACTGACCGTTGAAGAAAATCTTGAAATGGGCGCGTTCAGCCTCACAGATCAAGGACGGATCAAGAGAAACAAGGACTATGTTTTTGAACTTTTCCCACGACTTCTGGAAAGAAGGAAGCAAAAGGGCGGCACCCTCAGCGGCGGAGAACAGCAAATGCTGGCTATGGGCAGGGGGCTGATGAGCGACCCCAAAATACTGCTTCTGGACGAACCGTCCATGGGGCTGGCGCCTATGATGATCCAGGCTGTTTTTTATATTATTAAAAAGCTCAGAAGTGAAGGGATAACGATCCTCCTGGTAGAGCAGAATGCCGGCAAGGCGCTGAAGCTTGCCAACAAGGGTTATGTCATGCAGACCGGCAGTATAATCCTTGAAGGCACCGGAGCGGAGCTGCTGAACAACGACATGGTACGGCAGGCCTATCTGGGCTGACCTCCAAGGAGCTTTAGCACTTCCTTTATCAAAGCCGAGGATAGACGAGGACAAAGCCTTGCGGTCTGGGCGATACAGGAAGGAAAACTGGCGACTAAGGCAGTAGACAAATATTTAATGGGCAAAAGTGTGATTCGAGAGGAAGATCCGGAAACAGGAAGGAGAAAGCCGAATATGTATAATAAGATCGCGGTGGTGACGGATGAAAATAATCAGATAACCTCTCTGGAGCGGGGCAGTAAAGTATTACTGTATCAGGAAACCGCCGACGGCTGGCAGTTGGTCAAAGAGGCCAGCCCGCAGCTCGTGACGGAGCTGGTTATCGCGGAAATACGTAACGTTATTCGGGTGCTGATTGAACAGCTTGAAGATTGCAGAATCATCGTAAGTAAAAAACTGACCGGCGTGCCGTATCATATCTTCAACAAAATAGGATTTCACATTTACGAGACGGACGGTCCGCTATCCCCAGAGCTGTTTCGGGACATCCTGGAGGATATCATGGAAGCATCGGAACAAGCACGGGTTTCGGCCGCAGTCTCTCAGGGCCCTGTTTCTCCTAACAATGACGGCATTTATTATCTTGACCTCATCAAGCTTCTGCAAGCTTTCCCCGAGATTTCATCGAAGAAAGCCCTGAAGCAATTTATGGAGGAAACCTCTTTTGCCAGATTGGAGCTCATCTGCAATCACCTGCCTCCGTGGATGGAAACCGTTATTGCCTTAAAAAACTTCGACCAGCAAATTGAAAAAATAGATCAGCACTCCTGCAAAGTTGTAATCACTGTAAAGCAAGGGGAGCAGGATGCCTGACCCGGGGAAATTAGTTAGAATATTCAAAAAATATAAATATTTTTTGAATATTCATTTGACAAAATTTAAATCGGTTGCTATAATGAGAACCAATATCTTGAAAGCGCAGATTTCGTTCGAAAGAAATTCTGTTTCTCTAGAGTTAGGAGTACCGAAATTAACCGAACGAAGGTTAATTATAAAATCAAATTAATATGTCTGTCAAAGACAACGAGGTCTTTTCCAATGGAAAAGCCTCGTTTTTTTATTTTTTTAAAGGAGGTAATGACTATGAGGCAAGTAGCAATTTATGGCAAGGGTGGAATAGGAAAATCTACCACCACTCAAAATCTAACGGCAGGTCTAGGTGAAATGGGCAATAAAATAATGATCGTAGGCTGTGATCCAAAAGCAGATTCCACTCGTTTGATCCTTGGAGGTCTCGCCCAGCAAACAGTACTGGATACCCTCCGGGAAGAGGGAGAAGATATTGATTTGGATCTGGTCCTGAAGGACGGTTTCGCAAATATCAGATGCGTGGAGTCAGGAGGACCGGAACCCGGCGTCGGCTGTGCCGGCCGGGGAATTATCACTTCGATCGGTCTTTTAGAAAGGCTTGGGGCTTATGAAGAAGACCTGGATTATGTTTTTTACGATGTGCTTGGTGACGTTGTGTGCGGAGGCTTTGCAATGCCCATCAGAGAAGGCAAGGCTAAAGAGATTTATATCGTAGCCAGCGGAGAAATGATGTCATTATATGCGGCAAACAACCTCTCCAAAGCAATCCAAAAGTATGCCAGAACCGGCCCGGTACGTCTGGGGGGCATTATCTGCAACAGCCGTAAGGTTGACGGCGAGGCCGAGCTAGTCGAGGCCTTTGCCAAAGAGTTGGGCAGCCAGATGATTCATTTTGTTCCCAGAGACAATATGGTACAACGGGCAGAGATTCACAAAAAAACTGTGATTGAATATGACTCAACCTGTCCTCAGGCTGATGAATACCGTGCTCTGGCAAAAAGAATTGATGAAAACGAAATGTTTGTTATCCCTTCGCCTCTTTCGCAGGAAAGACTTGAGGCACTGTTAATGGAGCACGGTCTTTTAGATATTTAACGATGGTTTCAAGTTACGGCAAGTGAATTGCAAAAACCTAGAAAGGAGAATGAATTTATGTTGTTAGTCAGATCCATCATCAGACCTCAGAGAACAAGCGAGGTGCTTTCGGAATTGATGGCCGCAGGTTTCCCAGCAGTTACAAAAGCCGACGTCTTCGGACGCGGAAAACAAAAAGGTATTATTATCGGCGATGTGCAATATGATGAAATCCCCAAGGATATGCTGCTGCTGGTAGTCAATGATGAAGACAAGGACGATGTTGTAAGAATTATCATGCGTGTTGCCCGAACCGGGGAAAATGGAAATTACGGCGATGGGCGTATCTTTGTGGCACCGGTTCTCGAAGCCTATACCATCAGTACCGGCAAGCCGGGACTGTAAAGGAGGAGGACCATATGAAAGAAGTAATGGCGTTCATCCGCGTAGGCAAGGTCAATCCAACGAAGGATGCCCTGGTCAATGCGGGGTTTCCGGCCTTTGTCTGCAAAGCCTGCATGGGCAGAGGCAAAAAACCCTTAAACCCAGAATTATTAAAATACGTTTTAGACACGGGAGAACTTCCGGTTTCCAATGTCGGCGAATCCGTCACTGAAGGAACGAGGCTCATACCCAAGAGATTTTTCACTCTGATCGTCGAGGACGACCAGGTGGAAACCGTTGTAAAAACTCTGATAAAAGTAAACCAAACGGGAAATCCCGGAGACGGAAAGGTCTTTATTCTTCCAATAATGGAAACTTATAAAGTGAGAACGGGAGAAACTGTTCTTTAAGCAGGAGGTGAAAGAAATGCGAGAACGTGATTTGGTACTTGATCGATACAATGCCAAGGTCTATAAAAACAGAAAAGAGCACATCCTGCAGATCGATGAAAATGCCGAAAACACATCCATTGCTGCAAATTCAAGAAGCATACCAGGCATTATGACAAACCGCGGCTGCTGTTATGCAGGCTGTAAGGGCGTAGTGCTCGGTCCGTTAAAGGATGCGCTGATATTGACTCATGGCCCTATCGGCTGCGGCTTTTATTCCTGGGGCACCCGGCGCAATAAGGCGAAAACCGAGAGCGGTGAAAATTTTATTCAATATTGTTTTTCAACTGACATGCTGGAACCGGATATCGTATTCGGCGGAGAGACAAAGCTGAGGAAAGCCATCGATGAGGCGATGGAGCTGTTCCATCCAAAAACCATTCTTATCTGCTCAACCTGTCCGGTCGGCCTCATCGGGGACGATATTCATGCCGTCGCTGCAGATATAGAAAAAAAGTTTGGGATTACCTGTATTGCATTCAGCTGTGAGGGTTACAAGGGGGTCAGCCAGAGCGGCGGACACCATATTGCCAACAATGGTTTAATGCGCCGCATTATTGGAACCGGCGATGCTCCGATTTCAAAAAAATTTAAGATCAATATACTGGGAGAATACAACATCGGCGGAGATGGCTGGGAGACAGAGCGAATACTCAAACGGATCGGGTATGAGGTCATTGCGGTTTTAACAGGTGACGGCAGTGTAGAAGCGCTTCGGAATTCCCATCAGGCGGATTTGAATCTTGTAATGTGTCACAGATCGATCAATTATATCGCGGAAATGATGAATGCAAAATATGGAATCCATTGGCTGAAGGTGAATTTTATCGGAATCAATGCCACCATCCAAGCCTTACGAGATATGGCTGAATATTTCGGTGATGCGGAGCTTGCCCAAAGAACTGAAGAAGTCATTGCGGGTGAACTGGCTGCAATCCAGGAGGCTCACGCATATTTCCGCAGCAAGCTGGAAGGAAAAACAGCAGCCCTTTACGTGGGGGGCTCCCGCGCACATCACTATCAGGAGCTGCTTGCGGATTTTGGGATCAAAACTGTTCTGGCAGGCTACGAGTTTGCTCATAGAGACGATTATGAGGGCCGCGATATACTTCCTTACGTTAAAGAAGATGCTGACAGCAAAAACATTGAAAGCATTGTCGTGGAGCCGGATCCCGAAAAGTTTCATGCTTATCTGAGTATAGAAAAATACGAAGAACTGAAGGATAAAATTCCGCTTGATTCTTATAAAGGACTGATCCAAGACATGAAAACCGGCAGCATTGTTGTAGATGATCTGAATCATTTTGAAACGGAAGAATTCCTGCGTCTTCTGAAGCCGGACATTTTCCTGTCCGGAATCAAAGACAAATACATACTGCAGAAATCCAATGTTTTATCCAGACAGCTTCATTCCTATGACTACAGCGGACCATATTCCGGCTTTAATGGAGCGATTAATTTTGCAAGAGATATTGCAATGGGCCTTTTCACTCCAGTCTGGAAGTTTGTGGTTCCTCCCTGGAAAAATCAGTCGACCCTGCAGGCGTCCTTGGTGGAAGTAACAGGAGGTGAAGCGGTATGTTAGATTTAACAACAAAAAAAATTACAGAAAGAACCGCGCTGAGAGTCAACCCATGTAAGACCTGCCAGCCTGTAGGAGCCATCTATTGCGCTTTGGGCGTCCATCGCTGCATGCCCCACAGTCACGGTTCTCAAGGATGTGTATCTTATCACAGAACGTTTTTAACAAGACATTTTAAAGAACCCGCTATCGCATCCACCAGTTCCTTCACGGAAGGCGCTTCGGTGTTTGGCGGAGGCAGCAATCTCAAAGCCGGGGTCAAAAATGTTTTTGACATTTATAATCCCGACATCATCGCGGTACATACCACCTGTCTGAGTGAAACCATCGGTGATGATGTGGGAAGCTATATTCTTGATATGGATATTCCTGAAACCAAATTGGTAGTGCATTCCAATACACCAAGCTATGTAGGCTCTCACGTTACAGGCTTCTATAATATGATGAGCGGTTTCATCAATTATCTGTCCGAAAATACGGAAGCACAAAGTGATCGGATCGGTATTTTTCCAGGCTTTGTAAATCCTGCGGATATTCGCGAAATGAAAAAAATCGCAGGTCTGATGAAGACTCCCTATATCATGTTTCCGGACCAAAGCGGCGTCATGGACGCACCTATGACAGGGAACTATGAGATGTATCCAAGGGGAGGAACCACCATTGATGAGATCAAGAAGCTGGGTGACAGCAAAAAAGTACTGGCATTGGGATTATTTACCTCTTTAGAGCCCGCCAACGTGCTGAAGAGAAAATGCGATGTTCCCTATGAGGTGCTTCCCCTCCCCATCGGCATTGCGAACACGGATCAATTCATCATGGAGCTCAAAAAAATTACGCAGGAAGAGGTTCCTGCAGGGCTTGAGGATGAGAGGGGACAGCTGGTGGATGTTATGTTGGATGCGCACTTCTACTGCTACGGCAAGAAGGTCGCCATCTTCGGGGATCCAGACACCGTGCTTGGCTTAACTAGTTTCGCACTGGAGCTGGGCATGGTACCAAGCTACGTGCTTACAGGCACCCCGGGAGATGGTTTTGAAAAAAAGGCTGCAGAGCTCTTCGCTCAATATGAAGTGGATGGCTGCAAGGCAAAAGCGGCCGGAGACTTATTTGAACTCCATCAATGGATCAAAAACGAGCCGGTTGATCTGCTTCTCGGCACGAGCTACGGAAAACAGATCGCAAAGGCCGAAAAAATTCCTTTTGTCAGAGCAGGCTTTCCTGTACTTGACCGCTATGCACATTCCTATTTCCCTATTGTCGGCTATCTTGGAGGGCTTCGTTTAACAGAATTCATTACCAACGCCTTGATGGATGAGTTTGACAGAGAGTGTGAAGATGAAGATATGGATGTGATCATGTGAAGATATTAGACGATAGAAAGCAGTTTATTCAATATGGAAATGCGGATGACAGGGCAAGTATTCAGTGTGACAAAGACAGCTTGTCCGGAGCAGTGAGCCAGCGAGCTTGTGTGTACTGCGGAGCAAGAGTTGTTTTAAACCCCATTACCGATGCCTTCCATATCGTACATGGCCCCATCGGCTGTGCCAGCTATACCTGGGATATCCGCGGAAGTTTGTCCAGCGGCAGCGACCGGTATCGGAACAGCTTCTCCACGGATTTAAGTGAGAAAGATGTGGTATTCGGCGGTGAGAAAAAGCTGACAGCCGCCATCGATGAGCTTGTGGCCAACCATGATCCAAAAGTGATTTTTATCTATGCCACCTGCATCGTAGGCGTTATCGGAGATGATGTGGAGGCAGTATGCAGACAGGCAGAAAAAAAATACGGGATCCGCGTCATCCCTGTAAAATCTCCCGGATTTTCGGGAAATAAGTCCTTCGGCTATAAGATGGCCTGCAATGCCATCATGGAGCTGATTTCTCCGTATAAAAACAACACCAAACCGCATGGCATCAATATTCTCGGGGACTTTAACCTGGCCGGCGAGATGTGGATTATCCAAAATTACATGAAAAAAATAGGCATTGAAGTGGTTTCCACCATAACCGGAGATGCCTGCTTTGACAGTATCATCAAGGCTCCCACAGCGGAATTGAATATTGTGCAATGTGCCGGCTCTATGACCTATCTTGCACAACGCATGGAAGAAGAGATGGGCATTCCTTTTATTAAGGTAAGCTTTTTCGGAGTAGAAGACACCACCGCATCCCTGATCCGTATTGCCGAGGCGATCGGTACCCAAGGGAATATCAATCGGGCACGGGCGTTCGCCCAGGTAGAAGCGGTCAGGCTGGAGGCCTGTTTATCAAAATATGAAAAAAATTTTAAGGGAAAAAAAGCTGCTATCTATGTGGGCGGCGGCTTCAAGGCCATCTCCCTTATCCGGCAGTTTACCGCCATGGGAATTAAGACGGTGGTTGTGGGTACCCAGACGGGAAAGCAGGAGGATTATGACGTAATCAATCAGCTTGTTGACAGCGACACCGTGATCCTGGACGATGCCAATCCGGCAGAGCTTGAGCTGTTTATGAAGGAAACCGGCGCGGATATTCTCGTTGGAGGCGTAAAGGAGCGTCCGCTTGCCTATAAGCTCGGCATCGCCTTCTGTGACCATAACCATGAGAGAAAACATGCCCTTGCAGGCTATGACGGCGTGATCAACTTTACGGAAGAAATCAACCGGTCCATCAGCAGTCCCGTTTGGCAGTATCTGCAATCATCTTTTTCTGCAAAGGAGGCCTTTTATGAGTATGAATTTAGTGAATTTAAATGTAAACCCATGTAAGATGTGCATGCCCATGGGAAGTGTCAGCGCTTTTTGCGGAATCAAAGGATGCATGACCCTGCTCCACGGGTCGCAGGGCTGCAGTACCTATATCCGGCGCCATATGGCAACACATTACAATGAACCCATCGATATTGCTTCCTCCTCGCTGACGGAGGAAGGAACGGTCTTTGGCGGAGAGAAAAACCTGATCAAGGGTCTGGAGAATCTCATCTCCCTTTATCATCCGGAGGTCATCGGTGTGGCTACCACCTGTCTTGCTGAGACGATCGGTGAGGACCTTCCGAGAATGATCCGCGATTTTCATGTGAACCACCCCGGGCATAAGGTAAAAATCATTCCGGTATCCGCCTCGGGTTATTCCGGCACCCAGTACGAAGGCTTCTTCACCGCCTTAAAGGCGATATTAAAATTTTCGGAAATGCACAAGGAAAAGCACAACAAAATTAACATCATCACCGGAATGCTCAGTCCGGCAGACACGAGATATCTGAAGCGGCTCCTTGCCGACCTTGAAATCGATTTTATACTGCTTCCGGATCTATCTGAAAACCTGGACGATATTTATCAGGAAAACTATGAAAGGCTTCCGGTTGGAGGAACTTCTCTGGAGGAAATTTCTCAAATGGCCGGTTCCAGACTAAGTATTGAGCTTTCTTCCTTAATCAGTGACGAATATTCTCCTGCAAAATATCTGTATGATCTCTACGGGGTTCCGTATCTGCGCTGCAATATGCCCATAGGACTCAGAGATACCGATGCTTTCCTCAATATACTGAAAGGTTCCCTTGAGGAGCTGCCTGATTCTATAAAAAAAGAAAGAGGAAGATATCTGGATGCCATGGTTGATTCCCATAAATATAATGCGGAGGGCAAGGCTGCAATCTTTGGCGAACCTGATTTTGTTTACAGCATGGCACGCCTATGCCTTGAGAATGGCATTATTCCTGTTGTCACCGCTACTGGGTCAAAATGCGAGTCTTTGGACAGATTATTGAGAGAGCAGATTCATCAGGTGTCGAACCGGTTTTTTATAGAGGATTTTATCATTTCCGACTTCTGTGACTTTGATCATATTGAGAAATACGCTGAAAAGTATGGCGCCAATCTCATGATTGGAAACTCTGACGGCAGAAGAATAGAAGAGAAGGTTGGAATTCCTTTGATACGATGTGCCTTTCCTGTCCATGACCACGTGGGGGGTCAGCGGGTGCGGATGCTGGGTTACGAGGGCTCTGTCACCTTGCTGGACCGGATCACCAATACGTTGCTTCATGAAAAAGAACAAAACTTTCGAAGCGACCTCTTCGATAAGTATTACGCCGGGAAAGAAACTGCCATCGAGACAGTAAAAGCCTTATCCACTTCTTCACTTACCGAAATAATTGGGGATCAGGAGAATTTGATTGCAGAAAAAACAAAAACCCACCCTTGTTTCAGCGGCTGTGCCGGCAACTACGCCAGGATTCATCTGCCGGTGGCAAAAAAATGCAACATCCAATGCAATTATTGTCTTAGAAAGTTTGACTGCCCTAACGAAAGCCGGCCGGGAGTCACCACACAGATCCTGACACCGGAAGACGCCCTTGAGAAATATTTTCAGGTGAAGGCTGAGCTGCCAAATTTAAAGGTTGTTGGAATTGCGGGTCCGGGAGACGCGCTTGCGGAATTTGAAAATACAAAAAAGACCTTAGGTCTGATCCGGCAGGAAGACCCGGAGGTAACCTTTTGCTTATCCACAAACGGCTTGATGCTTCCCCTATATATCAACGATCTTGTTGCACTGGGCGTGTCACATGTCACAGTGACCATCAATGCGGTGGACCCGAAAATTGGAAGCAAAATATACCAGAAAGTCGACTACATGGGTGTGACCTATACCGGAGAATCTGCAGCTGCAATCCTGCTGGGGAATCAGCTTACCGGTTTAAAGATGCTTCAGAAACACGGTATTATCTGCAAAGTAAATATCGTAATGCTGAAGGGGATCAACGATTCGCATATTCCTGCGGTTGTGGAAAAGGTAAAGGAGCTGGGCTGTACGATCAGCAATATCATGCAGATGATCCCTGTAAAAGGCAGCGCATTTGAACACATGCCGATGACCAGTCACAGGGAAGTCATGGAAATGCGGCAGAAATGTGGTTTGCTTCTGGATCAGATGTATCACTGCCGGCAGTGCCGGGCAGATGCTGTTGGCACTTTAGAAAATGATGAATTCTTGAAATTTGAAAAGTATTCTAACCCTCAATTTGGAAAAATTCCCGAGATACCGGATAAAAATATTTCCGGCAACATTTTTGCTCCCGTCAAACAGAAAACCGACCAAGCCTTGCTCTTTGCCGTTGCTTCAAAAGGCGGAATTTTGGTGGATCAGCATTTTGGTCACGTATCTGATTTCTATATTTATGAATACCGGATGGGAGTAGTCAAATTCCTTGAACGTCGCAGTGTAACGAAATACTGCAACGGTCCTGATGTATGCGATGGAAATGCGGATGGAAGCGGCGGCGGAAACAAAGAAGGTAAAATGGAACGGATTTTCGATGTCATTGCAGACTGCAGCTGCGTTATCGCAATGAGAGCGGGCGAAGCGCCAAAGAGGACGCTCACTGAAAAAGGGATCGGATTTATGATGTACTATGGGAGAATTGAGGACGCGGCAAAGGAAGCGGCGGCCGCTTTATCAAAAGAAAACAGAAAGGAAGCCATATCATGATTACACCGAAATACCATGTATTCATCTGCACAAGCTGCAGGCCCAATGACATTCAGACAGGTTTCTGCCTTACTAAAGGCAGTGTAGCTTTATCCCAGCGATTTATAGAAGAAATCGATGATCGGGAATTATCAGCCGACGTGATGGTTACCATTACCGGATGCTTCGGCATCTGCGCGAAGGGCCCTGTGGTAGTTATCTATCCCGAAGGAACCTGGTATGGTAATGTTACGCTGGACGATGTGGAACGCATTGTAGAAGAGCATTTCGAAAATGGAAACAAAGTTGCTGATCTGATTCTGTAAGCCCTAATCAGGTGCTGCCTTACAGGGAAAGGAGTTCTCTATGCTTACCATTACAGACACAACCTTAAGCGCGATTAACCCCGCAAATGCGCAGGAAGGCTCAATACAAAAATTTTATAATGCACTTCTTGCCCTTGGAGTAGACTATGTGGAGGTTACACCGGCTATCCTTCCCTTTTTAGGCAGGGGTTTCGATTCTGCCCGTATAATAATGAGAAAGGATTTTTTCCTTTCTCATGGTGAGAGGAAAATTGCCGAGATCACAGCCAATACCCTGGCCGCCAATCATGGAAAAGTTCCCGGACCTTATAGCCATTACGACGAGCTCCGGGCAATCGGAGAGGAAAGCCTGCTGCTTGCAGACTATTGCGTTATTTTTTCGGAAATCCTGAAGTCCGCTTCCTTGCCTGTTTCATTTTGCACAAAACATGCCGGATATGCCGCTACAGCGCTTATGACCGAATGGGTTCTGGCGGGGGGAAATCAGATTGCCTGCAGTTTTATGGGAACCGGAGGTCATGCGCCGCTGGAGGAAGTGCTCTTATCCTTGGAGGTAAACGGATACGCCCTTTCCAACATTGACGTCGCCCGCCTGAAACCCCTTGGAGCCCTCTGGCAAACTCTCACCGGCAGCACAATTCCGGCAAAGAAACCTGTCCTCGGGGAGAAGATTTTTGAAGTAGAGTCCGGAATCCATATCGACGGCATTATGAAAAATCGCATGAACTTTGAACCGTTTCCCCCGGAAAAAGTCGGCGCAAAGAGAGATTTCCTATTGGGAAAATCCTCCGGAAGAAGCGCCTTGATCATGAAATTGAGGGAATTAAAAATTATGGAAAATGTCAATGATCTGGACTGGATCCTGCATCTTGTCCGGGAAAAGAGTATAGAGGAAAATAGAAGTATCCGCGACACGGAATTATATTCTTTGATTCTGAATATAAGGGGAGCCCGGACATGCATATGAAATCAAAACCTGTATTGTATTTAACGGACACCACATTGAGGGATGGAGAACAAAGTCCCGGTCTCGTGTTCGACCGCACGGCAAAATTGGAAATTGTCTCTTTGCTTGACGGGCTGGGTTTTTATCAGATAGAAGCAGGCATCCCCGTCATGGGCAGTTTTGAAAAAGAGACGATCTGCCAGATCATGGACCTGCGCAAAGCGGCAAAAATTTCAGTCTGGAACAGAATGAATCCCGAAGACATTAAGCACTCCTTTGACTGCCGCCCCGATGTGATCCATATCAGCGCGCCGGTATCGGATATGATGATCTCCTCCTTGCTCCGGGAAAATCGGGCTTGGGTGACAAACATGCTGAAGGCTTGTGTTTTTCTTGCGAAAAATATGGGATATGAAGTGACGGTGGGTTTTCAGGATGCGTCAAGAGCAGATCTTTACTTCATGATCGCTTTAGCCCAGTCTCTTTCCAATCTGGGCATTTCCTCTATACGGCTTGCCGACACGGTAGGAGTTTTAACGCCATCCGCAGCACGTCTCATGGTTGGGAGTATTAAGGAAAATACGAACCTTCCAATTGGGATTCACACCCATAACGATCTGGGTATGGCGGAAGCTGTGGCATTGGAGGCCGCGAAAGCCGGGGCAGCCTTAATTGACACCACCCTCTTCGGCATCGGAGAACGAGCGGGTAATTGTAATTCTTTTATATTTTCAAATGCGGCGGATCCCATATTTAATATTCTGCCTTCCTATCGTTCCCTGGAAGAACAGATGCCGCTTATTCGACAATTCGCTTTGAAGCATCTTCAGGTCTAATTCGCCTTGTACATCACTTTTGTAAATTATTACATAATGGAATAGTTTCAAATGTAAATAGTTCACATAAATCAGCAGATCCAAATGAATTGTATTAAGAGTGAAAAGTATCGAAAATATCAGTCGGAAGACTACAAACCGATTGCGCATGAATATCGTGCCGATGACGGTGAAAAGAAATAGATTCATGTCACCTTACCAACAACCACCGGTCAGGGGTTCGATTCCGCCCGGGAGCTCCATATTTCCAGTGATAGCAAGCATATCACTGGATTTTTTATTGTCCAAAACCGTTGGACAGATGGTCAACGAATATTTTTACGAAAGAACAGGTCGAAGTCTACATGTCATTTGGGTATAATGCGACAAGACAGTAGATGAATTGTGTGAGTAAAAAATGATGCATAGAGGTATGGGCCTGGAGCCTAAGCAAGGGGAAAAAGCGTATCCAGCGATATCCCTTCTTCATTATCTGTTAACCACTCTCAGAGATTTTATGGAAGATAAAGAGGAACTGTGGCTCGGTGGAATGACAGCACTATAAAATTACTGTATAAGAAAT
>CAZTEH010000088.1:0-15238 GCA_964612345.1 uncultured Oscillospiraceae bacterium
AGCTCAAGCATCTTTATCCCATTATAAATATTTAGTTGCAACAAAGTACTAGTTATGAAAAATAGAATCAGCTTTTATAATTTAGATATAGAAAAAAGGTGAATTTAGAAATGAGAATGAAAACATTTCAATAGGGGGACTTCATGAAAAAGAAAACCAAAATCATTGCCTTGATATGTCCTGGCATTATCGCCTTGCTTTTAATTTTATACTACTATTTCTTTGTATATGGGTTTAACGTATCAACCAGTGTATTGTTTGATGCTAATGTAAAAATCAAAGGCAATATAGTCTTCATTACAGCAGATACTGCGAATTCAGGATATGCTTTTGCTGGATATGATACTATATGGATTGTGGATGAGTTACTGGTAAAGCCTCGTTATAGTATAGCTTCCAATTACAATAGAAGTGGGAAGTTAGAGATTATACATGACACAAAAGGTCGTCCTTTGGATAAAATCTTGCTTGTTGGTGTAACAGAAAATGATAGGAAACAGATTTGGCCTGCAGATTGATTGCCAAATAAATTAAAACTAGCTGTTTAACCTTATTAAGAGGACATCCTATGTGAAGGATGTCCTCTTCTTTAAAAATTATAGGCTCTTTCATGTTCCAACCAATAATATTCCAAGCTATGGAATGTTGTTGCTCTTTAGCCATATAACTTACCATTATTATTTGTTTTTTTCATCTTATTATACGGCTTTGAACCTTACCCTAAATCAATTTCTGCATGCAGGTTTTATTAATAGAATTGAAAGCGTGCTGTGGGTATATTGTGTTGGCGCCGCGGCGTGTGTATTTTCATAGAAAACCGTCGCCTTTTTGCCACAGCTTCAGCTGTATCGGCAAAACGGACAGCAGCGCAAGCATAGCTTGCGTCGGAGTTCCGTTTACGGAACGTTGGAGCTTTGGTTATACTGGAAGCGACCGGATTTTCGAGAAAATACACCTGACAGGCGCCTCATATGCATACACCTGACAGGCGCTGAATTATTAAACCTGCACTTTGCAGTAATTGATTTCCTTTCCTTCCGCATGGAACTTATCCTCGTACTCCGTGGTTACGTTCTTCGCTTCCAGTCCAGTGCTATGTAAATCCTCCGTGGATTCCATAAGCTTCATTCCGCTGCTCTCGAATTCATCGATTGCAAAGGAAAACAGATCGCTGTTATCCGTTTTGAAGTCGATACAACATCCCTTTTTCAGGATCTTCCGATAGCCATCCAAATATCTGCTGTGCGTCAGTCTTCGTTTGGCGTGACGGTCTTTTGGCCAGGGATCACTGAAGTTCAGATAAATACCGGTCAACTCAGCCTCACTGAAATACTCGTTCACATCTTTAATATATTCTTTTACAAAGACGATATTTTTCAACCCTTCCTGCGTTGCTTTTTCCAAAGCCCTCAGGATGATGCTTCCTCGGCCTTCGATGGCAATATAATTCCGGTCCGGATTCTGTTCCGCCAGGGTCATGATAAATTTGCCCTTGCCGCAGCCGAACTCCGCATAAATACCATTTCCGTTTTCGAAGACCTCCTGCCAGCTTCCCTTTCTTTCCTTCGGATCCTCTATTAAATACTCATGATGCTCTGAAAGCCGTTCCTCTTCATTCTTTACTTTTCTTTGTCGCATAGTAATTTCTTCTTTCTATTCGTAAATTTCAACTGCATCTCCGATTTCAGTCTGCTCCCAAAGCCACAGGATATCCTCATCCTCCATGGCAACACATCCTGCCGTCCAGTCTCTGGAGGCGCCCATTCCATGGATACCGATTTTTCCGCCCAAAGTGGTTTCCCAGCAAGGCCGCTTTCCATTCTCAATGGATACTTTTATGAAATCAAATTCCTCCTGCGTGATCAATCCCTCTGCCAAACCCCTCTCGGCATCCTGAATATTGGGGTAACTGATCCCCAGAAACAAAGTGAACTTGCTTTGACGGTTTTTCGTGCAGATATAGTACCTGCCTTCCGGTGTTCTTCCGTCACCGTCTCTCAGCTTTTTCCCTTCCGGTGAAAACCCCAGAGAAATAGGAAAACTTCGTTTCAATGAATCGTCCTTCCATAATTCCAGTTTTCTGGCTCCTTTGTAAACTTTGATCACATTCATATTCTGCCCCCTCAGCGGCTGACGCCGCTTCGTCATTCTACCACGATAACGATCACTTCTCCCGGGGTATACCAGTCATATAGGAATTTTGCATGAGAGGTGAAGTTTCTCACACATTTATGGGACAGTGGCACGGTTCCCAGCGTTTTAGAGAATTCTATCCTTCCCGGGTCGACGCGGCCGCCTTCCGAATTGAATTTATAGTTGACCGGAACTCCATGCAGGTAAGCGCCGCCTGCAAATCGTATGGAATAAGGAGCGTAGCCCTGTATTGTGGTGGTTCCGTCCTTATAGTAGTAGAACCGCTCCCTCTTTTCAATTCCGTAATAATATCCCAGCGGAGTTGGCTGATGGTATTTTCCCGTTGTACCTGTTGTCGCCAGGGTATAGGAGATAACCTTCCATTCCTGACCGGTCTTTTCAAACACAACTTCATTTTGATTCGCCCGGTCTATTACAACCGCCTTCTTGACTGCCGTTATTGCAGCAGGCGTCACGATATATTTATTGGGCACGAAGTAAACTCTTTCATCCTTAACCAAAGCAACTCTTGTATATTGGGACCCGGAGGACAACACTCTTACGAGGGTCCCATCGCCCAGATAGTTGAATTCGTTCAGGTCTGCTGGATTGGGATATCCCGGTGCGCTTTGACTTCGCCTGCCGCCGATTTTATCCAGCTCCTCACCCTGATAGAGGGGAGCGTACCCTTTCAGGTTATGATAATTATTGATATAGGTCAAAGGTCCAGCATCGGCAACTTTTTCTGCCTTCATAACCGCTTCATGCATCTTGTCAAATTGGAAGACTCTTTTGGTCACCACGTCCGCATCGATGAAACCGAAAAGCTGCTGATCATTTTCCTGCCATGTTACATGGTACCATTTACTGTCATTTGTAATGGTCTCGATGTAATTCAGCTTCTCATTTTTCGATACGGCTCTGAGAACCGGTTCCGTCATAAAAGGTCCTTTTCTGATATTGACGGTCTCGTTCTGAACCAATAGATACGTAAAAGTAAGCGGATATTTATCGTACTTTAACTGAAAGGCGACATCCGGTTCCTTGATTTCACAGGTCACATCAGAAGGGTCGTCTTTTTCGATGGCTGATTTGGTTGTTTCATCACTGCTGTCCACTACATCCGGCTTCAGAGAATCCACATTGTTGTTGGCTGCAACAATGGTACCGCTGACCTCCGGTCCAATGATAAGCAAAAATAAGAGTACTGAAAACAGTGCCATAACCAATATCGTTAACCGACGGTTTTTCTGCATAGTTTCCCCCTTGTATTACAATAAATTTGTACTAGCTCGCCCAATTTGTGGAACAAATTGTCGGCGAACTTATGCATGGAAATCACAACGTTCCGTTCCGGAACTCCATCACAAGCTTTGCTTGTGATGCTGTCCGTTTTGCCTAGCCAAGCAAGCTTGGGGCAAAAAGGCAAATCCTTACGTTGTAGATTTCGACTGCCAAATGCTGCTATACAGTATATGAAAATTTGAGCCGCATTAGTGCAGCTCAAAAATCTTTTTATATTTTTTTAGAATCTTCAGCAACGGATAACCGATCGCGTAGCAAGCGATCAATTCCCCTGCGGCAACCCAAAGAATACAGGCGATCAGAGGCATCGGCACCGCATAAGCATAATAGAGCATGCCGCCGATAATGACACCGTTGGCTATCACAGGCGGCAGCGGGACGAGGAAAGGCTTACTCCTCAGATAGTAGGAGCACACCGCGGCAATCAGGGTTGCACTGCTTCCAAGCACCATATCCAGCAGCCCGTAAGGTCCTACCATATTGGACACGATGCAGCCGATAAAAAGTCCCGGTATGGCGGCAGGAGTGAAAAACGGCAGAATTGTAAGCGCTTCGGAGACCCTCACCTGCATGACTCCATAACTGAATGGCATCAACATTATGGTTAAAGTCGTATATACCGCAGCAATAACTGCTGCCTGAATAATAAATTTCGTATTTTTCATTTTAAGACCTCTCAATGTTATTTTATTAGTAATCCAAAGACACCCTGCGCCTGCAATATCACCAACGCCAGATAAAGCAGCATGAGGAATACGGCGATGCCGTCCTTCTTTTTCAGCTTCATTCCATTCATTCTGGTTCGATTGCTTCCTCCGCGATAGCAGCGGGCTTCCATTGCCATAGCCAGGTCCTGCGCAATACGAAACGCGCTAATAAACAGCGGAACCAGCAAAGGGATCAGACTTTTTGCCCGATTCATGATATTCCCGCTCTCAAAGTCCGCACCTCTTGCCATCTGCGCCTTCATGATCTTGTCCGTCTCCTCCAGAAGTGTTGGAATAAAGCGCAGCGCAATGGTCATCATCATGGCCAGTTCATGTGCCGGTAGTCCGATCCTTCGCCACGGATTGAGGAGCTTCTCTATCCCATCAGTCAGGTTGATGGGTTTTGTGACAAGGGTTAAAAGCGAAGATCCAATAATAAGGAAGACCAGTCTAGTACCCATAAAAAGCGCATTGTAAAGTCCCTCCCATGTTATAGTGAGAAAACCGATTTCCACCAGGGGCGTGCCCTTTGTCATAAACATGTTGATGGTAAAAGTAAAAACGATAATCAGAAAAATCGGTTTTAATCCTTTTAAGATAAATTTCAGCGGAACACCGGATATCCCGATGACCAAGCCAAGAGTGACCAATATGGTAATATAGCCCCAAAAGTCCTTGATCAAAAAAAGAGAGATGATGTAAACAAAGGTCCATATGATCTTTATTCTCGCGTCGAGTCTATGAATCCAGGAGTTTCCCGGATAATACTGTCCTAATGTTATATCACGAATCATGAATTATTCTTCCAATCATTCAATTTATTTTTTCCCGTTTGTTAAGATGCGATACAGTTCTTCTTCAGCCGCTTCAATGGTCAGAACGTTCGTTGAGACCGGTACGCCTCTGCTTTGAAGCTCCCTCATCAGAAAAGCCGATGGCGGCAGACCCAATCCCAGGGATTCCAACAGATCAGCCTGCTGAAATACTTCCGCGGGGGTTCCCGTTATTGCCAACTTCCCTCTGTCCATCACAAAAACCCTGTCCGCCAATCTGGCGATATCGCCCATGTTGTGAGAAACCAGGATGATACTGTTCTGTTGAACCTCATGAATCCTTTCGATCATCTGAAGGATATCGGCATGCGCCTTTGGATCAAGGCCTGCGGTAGGTTCATCAAGGATCAGTATTTGCGGTTTCATCGCGATGACTCCTGCAATGGCCACTCTCCTCTTTTGCCCGCCGGAAAGCTCGAAGGGCGATCTGTCTGCGACTTCCTCATAGTTCAGCCCAACCAGTCCGATGGCCTCTACAACTCTTTCATCCGCCTCTTCCTGAGTCAAACCAAGATTCAGGGGTCCAAATGCGACATCCTTATGAACGGTTTCCTCAAACAACTGATATTCCGGATACTGAAAAACAAGGCCGATCTGACGCCTGATATCCCGCATCTTTACATCTTTCCCGGCGATATCGACTCCGTCGATGAGGATGCTGCCGGACTTCGGCTTGATCAAGCCGTTCAAATGCTGTATCAATGTGGATTTGCCCGAGCCGGTATGTCCGATAATTCCTACAAACTCGCCTTTGTCGATATCAAAGCTGATGTCCGTCAGGGCGACCGTTTCATAAGGCATACCTTCACTGTATATATGGGTAAGATTTTTTACTTGAATTTGCATACGATATAATCCACCATTTCCTCTGTATTGATAATGCTTTCCGGCAGCTCCAAGCCCCGCTTTCGCAGTCTGTGCGCCAAGTCCACCGCAAATGGCACATCCAGGCTCATTGCCTTGATTTCCTCTGCATGGCCGAATACTTCAGCCGGAGATCCGTCCAGCACAACCTTTCCTTCGTCCATGATGACGACACGGTTAGCTTTGGCCGCTTCGTCCATAAAATGGGTAATCAGAAGAATGGTGATCCCCTCCTGATGCAGCTTCTGAATGATCTCCATGACCTCATGTCTTCCATGGGGATCGAGCATAGCTGTCGGCTCATCTAAAATGATGCATTCCGGACGCATGGCAATCACTCCGGCAATGGCAATTCTCTGTTTCTGACCGCCGGATAATAAATGAGGTGCTTTTTTTCTTTCCTCATACATGTTGACGGAGTAAAGGGAATCATCCACCCGTTTTCTGATTTCTTCCGGCTCTATGCCAAGATTTTCCGGTCCAAACGCTACGTCATCCTCGACTATGGACGAGACAAGCTGATTGTCGGGATTCTGAAAAACCATGCCTGCAGCCTGACGGATTTCCCAAAGCATTGTTTCGTCTGACGTATTATAGCCCTTTACATAAACAGCCCCGCTGCTGGGAAGCAGCAAGGCATTGATATTCTTTGCAAGTGTTGATTTCCCCGATCCATTTTTGCCTATGATTGCAGTGAAGCTGCCACGTTCGATTTCGAGGCTGACATGATTCACCGCATGAACCGGTTCCAGCTGGTCTTCTCTTCTATAGTCAAATACCAGATCTTCGATCCTGATTATGTTATCCATCTATTGAAAAACTCTCTTTCCTGACTCCGATACCAGCCAGTCGCAGGTGTCGAAGAACAATTTGCTCGATATTTTGTCTTTGTAGTCCATGGTATATTGAATGCTGTCCAGATATGTAAAATACTCCGTGAGCGCCCACGCTGTTGTCGAATCCGGATATTTGTTGATAAAGGCAGCGTAGGTCGTTTTGGCGGCTTCCGAAAAAGCATTGGTCTGGTAGTCAAAAATTGGAGTTCCGTTTGTCCCCATTACCAGTGCATTCATATAATTCCCATAAAGCCATACGGAATCTTCTCCGATCAGCGTTTGATCTTTATATTTCTGAATGAACAGCTCCATATCATAGGCTCTCTGCACGAGTTCTTCCCAGCTTATCTGCAGAACGGAATCCAACACCATCGGAGATTTCTGTTCCATTGCTTTTATTTGATAAAGCTCCTTTAATGATGAGGCGATATATTTATCGTAATGCTTCGCCCATTCGTCATAGACGATACCTTCCTGATTAAATCCAAGAATATAGTGCTCAAGGTGCACCACCATGTCGCTTGCGTATTTCTCATCCATTTTTGAGAGATATTGATCCAGATAATCGGATGCCTCTTTGATCGTCTCCTCCGAAGCCGGCTTTTCGAGGATCGCTATGAAGTCTTTTTGAATTTTTTCCTGATTCGGTCCACAGCCAGCAAAGGCCCATACTGTTAATAGTAATATCAAGATGATTGCCAATGACCTTTTCATTCTAACCAACCCTCCATACGTGGCTAATGCCACCGACTGATACAAAGAAAAAACGCCCCTCTATGTGATGCATATTATTATAGCGCATAAAGGGGAGCAGTTCAACTTATTATGGGAGTTGCCCTGATTTTTCCTTTTATGGTCTCCAGAATCTCAGCCGTGCAAAGTTGTAATCGGATTTAATAAAAAAGGAACAGAATGCGAGGAAAAGCATCGGCACAAGAAAGGAGGCCATTGTCCCCCAGAACCAGGCCCAATTGTTGTCGGAGATCAGAAAAACCCAGACATAGAACCCTGAAACCAGTCCTAAGAAGATGGAAATAATCGGGAGGTTTCGATACGTCTTTTTTGAAAGGAGTCCTGCAAATAAGGCTCCGCAGGGAGCGGCAAAAAACACACCGGAGAACATATCGATGGTCAGAAGAGAAATATCTTCCAATGATATGGCAATCAGGCCGCAAAAAATGCCAACCAGAATAACCACAACCTTGCCGAATTTAATTTTTTCGGACTCTCCTGCCTCTTTTTTTATTTTATTCTTATAATAATCAATTGTGAAAATAGCCTGAATACCAATCAGGTAATGGTTAATTGTTGTTATTCCAATGCAAATAATGATAAACGCAAACAGCAGTACAATCGGTTCTCCCAAATATGGGATAATAAGCTTGGTAGGGATATCCGCGCTGATGTTGAGGGATTCGGAGAAATCAATCTTCATGGAAATCGATAGGAAACCCAAGGTAAAAGCGCTGACCAGTCCGACCGGACACCATATCAAAATTCCACCTATGAGGAAGGCTTTTCTAGCCGCCTGCGGGCTTTTTGCTATGGATGCCTTTAAGTAGTAAGCCGGATCAAATAAGATCTGTCCGAAAGCAATTACAACGGCCATTATGGAGTAACGTATACCGGTAACTGAGGCAATATTCAATACATCCGGGTTATAATTCACATTGCTTGGATTATTTTGAACATCAATAAGACCTTGCTTTAATTCCGTCATGTTAAAGCCCTGAAAAACAGAGAAAATAAAGATGCCAAAGCCGATCAGAATGATTACGGCACTGACAAATTCATTCATAAGGATCCCCTTCATTCCGGCTAAGACAACAAACACAATCGCAATCAATACCGATAGAAAAGCAATTTTTTTATAGGAAGTGTCAAAAAATCCGTTCAATACAAAACTGATGCCCGCTGCCTGCTCGATTGCAACGTAAACCGTAGTCAGGACCGCAAAAACATAATAGAGATCCTTCACACCTTTCGTATATCGCTCTCCCATGAATTCCAGAAAGCTGGTACTCTCCGGCATGAGTTTCTGCATGAAAAGTATAATTGCGATGAAAATCAAGAAAGAGACAGATGCACCAATGGAATATCCGAGCGCACCGGTGAGACCATAAAGCACACAGGCTTCTGCCGAACCAATGATGGTGGTGACCCAAATCCATGCGGAAAAAATGCTGGTAGTAAGCAGCCATGCAGGAACATTTTTACCTGCCAATATATAATTCAAAATGGTCTGCTCCTCACTTCTGTACTTTCTCTTCAGCACACAAAGCAGGATAATCAGGACTATGACATATGCTAGAATCAGTAAATATCCAAAATAAAATTTCATGGAAATATTATATCACAAAAAATTCTTGTTTTATAGAAAATAAAGGAGGTGTCTCAAAATGATTTCCTGTAAAATCAATCGAGACACCTCCATCTGTTCAGTGTTTTCTTTATTCGTCTATCGACATATCCGGCGGAGCAACTTTAAATCCTTTGGTTAAATAAATCAAATAGACGAAACCGACTGCGGCCCAGCTGCAGCCAAGAATCAACGCGGCTTTATCCAAATGAATCAAGAGATAGAAATCCGCAAGTGCGCCTAGGAGCGGAAAGATCATAAATAAGATTGTTTCTTTGGCCGATCGTTTCTTTTCTCTTATAAAATAATGAGCAATTACTGATATGTTTACAAAAGTGAATGCGGAAAAAGCACCGAAGTTTATGAATGAAGTCGATGTGGTTACGTCAAGTTTTAAAGCGAGCAGCGCGATAACACCTGTTATGATAATACTTGTTACAGGGGTATTGAATCTGCTGTTTAACACACCAAATATTTTTTTAGGCAGCACACCGTCACGTCCCATGGCATACATCAGTCTTGCACCGCTGGCTTGGGCAGAAATACCGGAAGCAAACTGTGCAATGATCATACCGAACAGGAAAATCGTACCGAATATTGCAGGCGCTACTTGTTTTGCAATTTCGAACGCAGCATTGCCCACTTCTGCATACTCATAAGATGGATGTACAAGGTGAGTAAAATAGGCTACAGCAAGAAATATGATTCCGCCGATTATCGTGGTCAGCATGATGGCTCTCGGAATCGTTTTTAATGGGTCAACAGCCTCTTCAACAAAGGTTGAAACTGCATCAAACCCAAGGAAACAATAGCAGGCAATCGCTGCACCGGCTAAAACAAAGTTAAATGGAACATCTGGGTTGTAAAACGGACTCATTGATAGCAAAGTTCCTTCGCCCATGCCATTCATGATAGCCTTTATAGTGAAACCAACAAATGCGAAAATAATCAGAAGCTGGATCAATACCATGGCAACGTTGACATTTGCACCGATTTTTACTCCGATAATATTGATTATGGTCGTAACAATGATAAAAAACAAAACCCATGCCCATGGGGGGATACTTGGGAATGCAGCATTAAAAAATGACGCCCCGATCAGCCAAATCGCCATCGGGATGAAGATATAATCAAGCAAGACCGACCAGCCGATCATAAAACCAAGCTTTGGGCTGATTGCCTTACGAGTATAGGTATAGGCAGAACCTGCAACAGGAAATGCTTTTACCATATGACAATAGCTGAGGGCGGTAAAAAACATTGCCACAATGGCCGTCACATAGGCTCCTGCCTCAACACCGTGAGTTTCTGTTGAAATAATACCATAAATGCCATAAACAATCATTGGTGTCAAATAGGCCAAACCGAATAAAGTTAAGTGATGTAGCTTTAGCGTGCGTTTAAAGCCTTGTTTCCCTTGAATTTGTTCTTCCATTAAGATTTCCCTCCATAATTCCTAAAAAAATTTTTAATAACTCTATATAAATTTTCTGTAGAGTTCTGGCCTATAATCCGGCTCTCCGGCTGCGCCCGTATCATCCATTAAACGCCTTCCTGCCAATGAGAGATCGATCGTTGTAATAAAAACACCTTCTTGGACATTGTTTTTATCTCCGGCATAATAGGTCATATCCGTCTCAAAAAAAGGTGTTATTTTCGGTCCGATCACAGCGCTTCCTCCTCCAAAATAATTGGTATCGTCAAATCCTGTCAGATTTGCGCTAGCAATGAAAATTGTATTGCATAATACGCCATACTCCAAAGTAGGAGCGTAATAATTAATAAATGCCTGTCTGCTTCCTTCCTTCGGAATCTCTTCAATAACGGCAGTTGGATTTAAATAAAGTCTTGAGCCTTTTGAAACGTAGTATCTCATTAGTTCAGGGAATTGATAGGTATCATAGCAGATGCCAACCGAAATCGGCCCCCAGGGAGTATCAAACAGAAAAGGGTCTTCCCCTTTCGCAAAGTAATTGTTCTCTGAATCGAATGGATGAATTTTTTGGTAGGACCCAATGACTCCGTCCGGACCGATGGCGATCGCAGAATTATATAGTGTATCACTGTTATCCTTTTTCTCCGAGGCTCCAAATACGATATAAATGCCATATTCCTTCGCAACCTGAGCAAGCACGTTACAGGAAGGACCCTGAATGGTTTCCGTAGCCTGGATCTTATCATTCATTGAAATATCTTCGTTTATAAAATAGTCATATCCCATTAGACATAATTCAGGAAATAGAACCAGATCCGCTCCTCGCTTAGCAGCTGCGATTGAAAATCCTTTAATTCTTGATAAATTCAATTCCTTGTTTCCGGCTGCAACTTTAAAATTGACAACCGCAACGGTTAAAATGTCATTTTTGCTTTCCATACCAACCTCCATTTTTGTGCATGTATTTCGTCCAACCTATTGTTCATTAATGTAAACTATTGTATATTACAATATATTAAAAGTCAATATAATATAAATATTAAAAATATTCTATTAACATTGATTTCAAAACAAAAAAACGGCTATTGCCGTTTTATCATAATATCCATATGAAGTTATCGTGTTATTTGAGGAAATTATCTCTGCCCTTTTGAGGATTTCAGGACTTTAAATCGGGCGGACCAGTAATAGGTTCCACTAACGGTCGCTTCCGAAGGCCGATACGTAATCAGGGAGACAAGCAAACTGATCACGAAGTTGACCGTAATGCCGATCAAGATTTCATTGACGTTTGGTTCGATGTAACCGACTGCTATTACGATACAGTATAGAATGCCAAAGCACATGCCGGAAATGCAGCCTTTGGTGTTGGCCGTCTTGGAAAACCAAGCGAGCAAATAGGCAGGAATGACGATAATGGACGCCATGCCGATGCCCGTCAGCCAAATGTAAATTATATCCGAAATATTGATGGCAAAAGCGAAGCCGATGGCTCCGGTTATGATAACAAAGGCCCTAGTCCAGAAGATCAATTCTTTATCATCTGCATCTTTGTTGACAAACCTCTTGATGATATCATTGGAAAAGACGATTCCGGATGCCAGCATAAAGGAATCGGCGGAGGACATGATGGCCGCAATGAGTCCTATCAGAATAAACATTGCCATTTTTACGTCGATGGATTCAAAGATAAATTCATAAATTACCATCTGAGAGTCGGCCTGGCCGAGGGATAAAGCTCGCTGAAAAACTCCTAAGTATGCCGGGAGCACCAAAGTGATCAGCGTGATCAAAAGCGGAATAGCGGTCCCCCAGAAAGCAATCTTGTCCGTCTTGCAGGAATAGATACGTTCCCAATCCGTCTGATCGCTCATAAAGAAGAACAGGCCGAAGGCTAGAATAAATTTCAATACATCCCACACATTGTTTTCGAAATTAAGGATATTTAAAAAGGATTCACTCCCTGTTGATTGATAGAATCGATAGATTTCATCGATGCCTCCGCTAAGTTTTACAGTAAGTACAACCAGCAGAACAATTCCCGTGGTCTGAAGGATCCCCTGGAAAATATCAGTTACAACAACGCCCCATAAGCCGCTGAGAACCGTATAGGCTGTAATAATGAGAAAGATCAGAAGCACCGATAAATTGGTACTGATCCCGAAGATATAGGTAATCATATATCCCAAGGCGCCAAACTGCATGCCGGTCATGGTTACATTCCGTATCAGAATTCCGACAGTAACAGGGATTCGGATCAATCCCCCATAATCTGGGTAGCGCATGGCAAGAAATCCGGCAATGCTGGGCTGTCGCAGGACTCTGATCCGGCGAAGAAAAATCAAAACAAAAAAGAATTGAACGACAAAAGAAATACCGATCAGCCAATACTGTCCGGCCCCGCCCTGATAGGTTTTCCCAACAAGGCCAATAATGGTGCCGCCCCCGATCCACGTAGCCAAATAGGTGAAAATAATAAAACCTATGGTCAAGGAACGTCCGCAGTAACTGTACTCCTCATAAGAATTAAGTGCTTTTTTAATACAAAAAGCACTTAAAATAAACAGAACGATTACATATGCAATTACTCCGTAGAGTGATACTAGATTCATACCTTCTGTTCCAACTATTGATTTTCTTTGGATGATTCACGGGCATTATTCATCACCCAGTCAACAACCTCTTCCTGATTAAATCGAATATTCTTCCCAAGCTTAATAAATGGCAGCCCTTTTTTCTTCAAATTGTATATGGTTGTTCGCGTCACTTGAAGCATATCTGCAACATCTTCAATGGTTAGAAACTTTACATCTGAGCCCATCTCTTAAATCACCCCTTATCTATGTTTATATTATTATATATTATTGTTTATTATTGAACAAGATATAAATAATATTTAAAATTCAATCGCAGTCATGCTTCCTTCAATAAAAAAACCGGCGGTCAGCTATAAGCCGTCCGCCGGGAAAATTTAATATTTTATTTATACAAGTTCAAGGAATACCACTTCTGCGTTATCTCCCTTTCGAGGTCCTAACTTCAGAATTCTGGTGTATCCACCTTTTCTTTCAGCATACTTTGGAGCTATTTCATCAAACAGCTTTTTAACTACATCTTCGTCATAAACATAAGCGAGTACCTGTCTTCTTGCATGTAAATCGCCACGCTTAGCCAATGTAATCATCTTTTCAGCTTCTCTTCTTGCTTCTTTTGCTCTGCAGTCAGTCGTTGTGATACGGCCTTCTCTTAAAAGGTCTGTCACAATATTTCTAAGCATTGCATTTCTGTGAGCAGTTGGTCTGCCTAATTTTCTGTAACCTGGCATTTATATTCCTCCTTTGCTAAGATTCGAGGCACCTTCCAGTGCTCCTAGTCGTCGCTCGGTTTGAGACCGAGGCCTAATTCTTCTAGTTTATGCTTTACTTCATCCAGAGATTTCTTACCAAGGTTTCTCACCTTCATCATATCATCCTCAGATCTATGAGTAAGCTCTTCTACTGTATTTATTGCTGCACGCTTCAGGCAGTTGAATGAACGTACGGACAGTTCCAATTCTTCGATGGTCATCTCAAGCGCTTTTTCTTTCTGATCTTCTTCCTTCTCAACCATGATCTCCATAGATTCCATGCTGTCGGTAAGGTCGATAAACAGTTTCAAATGCTCCTGCATGATTTTTGCACCGATGGAAACTCCTTCTTCAGGAGTGATGCTGCCGTCAGTCCAGATTTCCAGAATGAGCTTGTCATAGTCTGTAACCTGTCCTACTCTTGTGTTTTCAACTGTGAAATTTACTTTTCTAACTGGAGTGTAGATAGAATCTACAGGAATCACAGCAATCGGCATGGATTCAGTTTTGTTCTGATCCGCAGGCACATAGCCTCTGCCTCTTGAAATATTGATTTCCATAACCAGCGTAGCATTTTCTTCAAGAGTTGCAATGTGCAGATCCGGATTGAAGATTTCCAGATCGCTGTCGGCAATAATGTCGCCGGCAGTTACTGTCTTTGGTCCAACTGCATTAATGATCACTCTTTTGGAATTTTCACCGTTTATACGAACCGCAAGTTTTTTCAGATTCAGGATAATCTCCGTGACATCCTCTTTAACTCCCGGAATCGTTGAAAACTCGTGAAGAATTCCGTCGATTTTAACTGAAGTAACGGCTGCACCCGGCAATGAGGAAAGAAGAATCCTTCTCAAGCTGTTTCCAAGGGTTGTACCGTAGCCTCTTTCCAGAGGCTCTACGACAAATTTGCCGTAGTTTTCGTTTTCATCAGAATAAAAGCATTCAATTGTTGGTTTTTCGATTTCTATCACTCAAAAACCCTCCTTTTACTAGCTCGCCCAATTTGCTTCGTAAATTGTCGGCGAACTTATGCACCTAAAATCACAAATCTATGATTTGTAGATTTTGACTGCGCTTTACTCAATCGCAGTTAAGCTTCAAGCTAGTACCTTGTAACATCTAATTGCCGCATTATGATACGCCGGATATTTGCTTCCAATACAAGGCGATGGAAAGAGGCGTAGTGGTGACTACGTCGATTGACATCAACGCAGTAGTGGGACAAATAGACAAGTATCATGCGGCTTTTAGGTGTTTCATGGTACTTCCTTACTTTGAGTACAACTCGACGATGAGATGTTCTGCGACAGGAGTATCAATGTCTTCTCTCCTAGGCAGGGCAACAACCTTACCCTCAAGTTTTTCTACATCAACAGTAATCCATGAAGGTACACTGATTGACATATCCTTTATCTCCTTG
>CAZTEH010000088.1:15248-16623 GCA_964612345.1 uncultured Oscillospiraceae bacterium
AATTTAGGAGATGATGCGCTTTTTTCCTTCACTTTAATAGAATCACCAGCTTTTACTGCAAAAGATGGAATGTTTTCTTTGTGACCATTCACAGTAAAATGTCCGTGTCTTACAAGCTGTCTCGCTTCTTTTCTTGAGGACGCAAATCCCATTCTGAAAACAGCGTTATCAAGTCTTGTTTCTAACATAATCAGCAGGTTTTCACCTGTAATTCCTTTTTTCTTAGCAGCCTTATCAAAGTAATTTCTGAACTGGGTTTCAAGAACTCCGTAGAATCTCTTGGCCTTCTGTTTTTCTCTCAGCTGTAAACCATATTCAGAAACTTTCTTAGCTCTGCTCTGTCCATGCTGTCCGGGCGCGTAATTTCTTTTTTCAATAGCGCACTTAGGGCTGTAGCATCGCTCGCCCTTTAAGAACAGCTTTTGGCCTTCTCTTCTGCATAATCTGCAAGAAGCATCTGTATATCTAGCCATTATTAATTACACCTCCCTTAAATTATACTCTTCTTCTCTTTGGTGGTCTGCATCCGTTGTGCGGAATTGGTGTGATATCTTTAATTAGATTGATCTCAAGTCCTGCAGCCTGCAGCGCTCTGATTGCAGCTTCACGGCCGGAACCAGGTCCTTTTACATATACTTCAACCATCTTAAGTCCATGCTCCATCGCCGCCTTAGCAGCTTCTTCTGCCGCCATCTGAGCAGCAAAAGGAGTTGATTTTCTTGATCCCTTGAAGCCAAGTGAACCTGCACTTGACCAGGAAAGCGCGTTTCCGCTCAGATCTGTAAGAGTCACCAGAGTATTATTAAAGGTGGATTGGATATGGGCCTGGCCACGTTCAATGTTCTTGCGTTCTCTTCTCTTTTTCCTAACTGTCTTTTTTACAGTTTTTGCCATCTTTCCTTACCTCCTTACTTTCCTACTTTCTTCTTTCTTCCTACAGTCTTCTTAGGACCTTTTCTGGTTCTTGCATTCGTCTTTGTGTTCTGTCCTCTTACAGGCAGTCCTCGTCTGTGACGGATACCTCTGTAACAGCCTATTTCCATAAGTCTCTTGATGTTTAAGGTTACTTCTCTTCTGAGATCTCCTTCTACCACATATTCAGAGTCTATAATTTTTCTGATGTTACCTGCTTCGTCTTCTGTCAGGTCTTTAATTCTTGTGTCTGGACTGATTCCTGCTTTTGCAAGAATTTCCAATGATGTAGGTCTTCCTATACCGTAAATGTACGTTAGGCCAATCTCTACTCTTTTGTCTCTTGGTAAGTCGACACCGGCAATACGAGCCATATATTATTCCTCCTTCTTCATCTTCTATTATAGAATGCTTCCTAGGTGGTCACCTTGGTCTCACGACAATGTTACACAGCCGCTCCTGG
>CAZTEH010000089.1:0-16037 GCA_964612345.1 uncultured Oscillospiraceae bacterium
TGGAATGATGGATACAATTCTGAACCTTGGCTTAAATGATGAGGTAGTCGAGAGCTTTGCTAAGAAAACGAACAATCCACGTTTTGCTTATGACTCCTATCGTCGTTTCATTCAGATGTATTCCGACGTTGTAATGGAAGTTGGTAAAGCTTATTTTGAAAAGCTGATCACGGAAATGAAAGCGAAAAAGGGAGTAATCCTTGATACCGAGCTTGATGCGGATGACTTGAAAGAACTGGCAAGACAGTTTAAAGCGGAATACAAGAACAAAATCGGTTCGGAATTCCCAAGTGATCCGGTTGAACAATTGATGGGAGCGATCAAAGCAGTATTCCGTTCCTGGGATAATCCTCGTGCTATTTACTATAGAAGAATGAATGACATTCCATCTTCCTGGGGTACTGCTGTAAATGTACAGGCGATGGTATTCGGCAACATGGGCGATACCTCCGGTACTGGCGTAGCATTCTCAAGAAATCCATCCAACGGAGAAGCAAAGCTTTACGGCGAATTCTTAATGAATGCGCAGGGTGAAGATGTCGTTGCCGGTGTCAGAACACCTCAGACCATCGATCAGTTAAAAGAACAGAATCCTGCCGTTTATGATGAATTTTATAAGATCGTATATACACTTGAAAAGCACTACAAAGACATGCAGGATATGGAATTTACCATTGAAGAAGGCAAGCTTTATATGCTTCAGACCAGAAACGGCAAGAGAACAGCTGCTGCTGCTTTAAAGATTGCTGTTGACCTGGTTGCAGAAGGCATGATCACAGAAGACCAAGCAGTAAAGATGATCGATCCGAAACAGCTTGATGCATTGCTCCATCCTCAGTTTGACCCGGCTTCATTAAAGGCTGCAAAGCCCATCGGTTCCGGGCTCCCTGCTTCACCTGGAGCGGCTTGCGGGCAGGTTGTCTTTACAGCAGAAGCGGCAACAGAATGGACGGTAAAAAAGGGTGCTAAGGTTATCCTTGTTCGTCTTGAGACCTCACCGGAAGATATCGAAGGAATGCATTATGCACAGGGTATCCTGACCGTTCGTGGCGGTATGACCTCCCACGCTGCAGTAGTTGCACGTGGTATGGGAACTTGCTGCATATCCGGCTGCGGAGAAATCAAAATTGATGAAGAAGCAAAAGTATTCTCACTTGGCGGAAAAGAATTCCATGAAGGGGATTACATCTCACTGGATGGTTCAACAGGAAACATCTATGGCGAAGCAATCAATACCGTTGAAGCTTCTATCTCAGGAGATTTTAACCAGTTGATGACTTGGGCCGACAAATATAGAATCTTAAAAGTCAGAACCAATGCCGATACTCCAAATGATGCCGCTCAGGCGATCAAATTTGGAGCAGAGGGAATTGGACTCTGCAGAACAGAGCACATGTTCTTTGAAGCAGAAAGAATCGCTGCGATGAGAGAAATGATCGTTTCTAAAACAGAAGAGCAGAGAAGAACTGCTTTAGCGAAGCTGCTTCCAATACAAAGAGGAGACTTCGAAGGAATCTACGAGGCAATGCAGGGCTATCCTGTCACAATCCGTTTCTTGGATCCACCGCTACATGAATTCCTGCCTACCGATGAAGATGATATCGCTGCGCTGGCGAAAGAAATGAAGATGTCAATCGGCGATTTGAAGGATGTCATTTCATCCCTGCATGAATTCAACCCGATGATGGGACACAGAGGCTGCCGTCTGGCGGTATCTTATCCTGAAATCGCGGAAATGCAGACAACTGCAGTGATCGAAGCAGCAATCAATGTGCAGAAAAAGCATCCGGAATGGAAGATGGTTCCTGAAATCATGATTCCGCTTGTTGGCGAAATCAAGGAGCTTCAGTATGTAAAGAATATTGTCGTGGAGACTGCCGATGCGATTATTGCTAAATCAGGCATTGAGCTGAAATACATGGTTGGTACCATGATCGAAATTCCAAGAGCTTGCGTAACCGCCGATGAAATTGCAACGGAAGCAGAATTCTTCTCATTTGGAACAAACGATCTGACTCAGATGACCTTCGGTTTCAGCCGTGACGATGCAGGCTCCTTCCTGGGTGCATATTATGATAAAAAAATCTATGAAAACGACCCGTTTGCAAGACTTGATCAGAACGGCGTAGGCAAACTGATTAAGATGGCAGTAGAGCTTGGAAAAGCTGCTCGTCCTGGCATCAAGCTGGGAATCTGCGGCGAACATGGAGGAGATCCGTCCTCGGTAGAATTCTGCCATAAAGTTGGATTGAACTATGTATCCTGTTCACCGTTCCGAGTGCCGATCGCAAGATTGGCTGCAGCACAGGCTGCGTTAAAGGAAAAGAAATAAGATATAAATAAAAATAGAGGGCTGTTGTAGTATAAAACTATAATAGCCCTCTGTTTTGTTGATTTAATTGAATTTCAGCATTGCATTAATCCAAAGCATTTCTTAAATCTTCGATCAGATCCCCGGCAAATTCCAATCCCACAGATAGTCTCAGCATGGTTTCATTGATCCCTTTTGCATCGCGTTCTTCCTTTGGAAGATCCGCATGAGTCTGGAGCATCGGATAAGTGATCAATGTTTCAACACCGCCCAGACTTTCGGCATAAAGAATGATTTGAACTCTTTCTAAAACCTGTTTTGCTGTTTCTTCACTGTCCACAGAAAAGGAAATCATTGCACCAAAACCGCTGGATTGTTTGGCAGAGACGGAATAGGAAGGATGGCCCTTCAATCCGACGTAATACACAGTGTTCACCTTAGGATGACTGCAAAGCCATTGCGCAATCGCTAAAGCGTTTTCCTGCTGCTTTTCCATCCGCACAGCAAGTGTTTTAATTCCGCGTATGAGCAGCCAACTGTCAAAAGGGGAAAGGCAGGACCCTAATGTCATTAATATATGCCTTAACCTTTGAGACAGCGTTTCATCCTTTACGACCAGAAATCCGGCAAGGGTATCATTATGACCGCACAGATATTTTGTTCCGCTGTGCATTACGATATCTGCCCCCAGTTTCAACGGCTGCTGGAAATAAGGCGTTAAAAATGTATTATCCACGATGAGTAGAATACCACGTTTTTGCGTAAGTTCGGAAACTGCTTGAATATCGGTAACCAGCATGGTTGGATTGGAAGGAGTTTCAATAAAAACTGCTTTGGTATTATCGTTCATTGTCTCTTTCACAAGATGAAGATCAGAAGTATCGATAAAGCTGAATGAAAGGCCGTTCTTCTGATTGATCTGATGAAAAAGCCGAATCGAGCCGCCGTAAAGATCAGAAGACGCGATGATATGATCTCCCGGCTGAAACAGTTCCATCAATGCTGCAATTGCAGCCATTCCTGAAGTAAAAGCTATGGCATCGCTGCCGCCTTCTAAAGCTGCAACAGTTATTTCGAGATGCTCTCTGGTAGGATTTTGCTTTCTTGAATAGTCATAACCGGTGCTTTCTCCAACGGAAGGGTGCGCAAAGGTTGCAGACTGATAAATCGGAACACTGACAGAACCGGTTGAATCTTTTTTCTCTTCATTTCCATGGATACACAGAGTTTTTAAATCCATTACATATTACTCCTTATTTGTATTATAATAGTCAATTCCTATCAATATAGTATGTTTTAAATATAGTAACGTATTCAAAAAAGAAAGTCAAGTCAATCGAAAAGAAAAGGCAGCATATCGCTGCCTTTTGGTATTCATTTTAGTGTTCGGTTTCCTTATCGGTATTGCTGTTCTTTTCTTTATCAGAAGCCGCTACGTCCGCGTTTTCTGATTCACTCTTATCCAACTGATCACTCAGGATTACAATATCAACCTTTCGATTCTTTGCTCTGTTTTCCGCTGAGGTGTTCGGTACAGAAGGGCGGTATTCGCCATAGCCTACGGCGCTGATTTTATCCGGCGCAACACCGCTTTGACTGATCATCAATTTCAGAACCTCGGTTGATCTGAGAACGGAAAGCTCCCAGTTGCTTGGAATTTGAGGCGTATTCATCGGTACGTCGTCCGTATTTCCCTCAACACGAATATAATTATGAACTCCGTTAGCAATCTGACCGATGGCGACCAGCGTTGGAACAGCATCCGGTTTTATCTGCATGCTCCCGGGATCAAAGAGGACGGTATTCATCAGGCCGACTACCACACCACGCTCCTGAATGCTGACAGAGACTTTGTCCTGAAGATTCTTCTCTCTTATTAACTTCGTTATTTCCTCAGCAGCCGCAACTAATTCCGGATCAATTTTATCGGATTCGCCATCTGCCAAGGCCTGAGAGACATCAATGCCGCCGCCGCTGGCTGTTCCGCCGCTGCCTGTTCCACCTAAACCGGTTGGCTGTAAAGCACCTTCCAGGGATTGAGACAGCACTTCGTATTTCTGGGCGTCAACATTGCTCATTGCGTACATAATAACAAAGAAAATCATCAGGAGAGTAATCAGGTCTGCGTATGTCAATAGCCACCGTTCGCTATTTTCTTTTTCGTGTTCTTCATGCTTCTTCATCTGTTCACGTCCTTATTTTTCCTTTTTGCTTTTCTTGCCGCCACCAGAGCCTTTGTCGACCTTTTGGCCTTTGCCGGCCTTCTGGCCTTCCGAAATGAAGCTGGAAAGCTTTTCTTCCATATAGTTTGTGTTAACACCTTCCTGGATTAACAATAGACCTTCGATGATCATTGATTTATATAGTATTTCCACTCTGTTTTTTTCTTTGAGTTTATTACCAATCGGCAGCCATAAGAGGTTTGCCAGACCGATACCGTAGAGGGTGGCGATAAAAGCGGCTGCTATTTTGGGACCAAGCGTATCCGGTTCTCCCAGATCGCTCAATACGTGAACAAGTCCCAAAACCGTTCCGATAATTCCCATGGTAGGAGAGAAGCCGCCGGCTGCCTCGAAAATCTTGCCTCGCGCCTTGTGTCTTGCATCGATTACCTCCAGTGTTAGTTCCAGAGCTTCGCGTGTGTATTGCGGAGAAGTTCCGTCAACGATCAGTCTCATTCCTTTTCTCATTAAACTGTCCGGTTCCTGATCGATCTGGGCTTCAAGGCTCAGCAAGCCACTCTGTCGTACCTGAATGCACATTGCTTTCATCCGTTCCATCAGAATAACGTAATCGTATTTCTGATCCTTGATCAGGACTTTGAACATTTTGGGGACTTGAAACAAATCTTCCTTCGAAAAGCAAATCCCGGTTGCGCCTACGGTACCGCCGACGATGATCAGCATCGCTGAAGCAGAAAATAGGCCGCTGAGATGACCTCCTTCCAATATGAACCCTCCGATTACGGAGGCAAAACCTGTTACTGTGAAAATAATAAAGAATATATCCATTTGTATCTCCTCAAACGCTATCAATTTGTCGTATTTGTAAATGAAAACATTTATCTAATTCTATTACGAAAAGACCCGAAAATCAATGCTTTTCGTATAAAAATGGTAAATTATGAGATATTTTAGTAAAACATATCACATTTTGTCTAAATTTCCGGTGTTTCAAAAATTATAATGTCCTCTCCGATTTTACGGATCGAATTCCATGGAAGCTGCAAAAAATCCTTATTCCCGAAAAGACTCATTTTGCCTCGATTATCAGGAACCAGAATTGCCTTTATGACGCCCGTATGCTCGTCGAAAAGCAGCTCGGCGCTGGCAAGCTGTCCATGACGGCTGCCGTTTGCCAGATTAACAATTTCTTTGTCGCCCAGATCACTTAGTCTCATTTTATTCACCCCTTTTTATAAATGCCACGCAGGTTAACAGATGCACGATATATATATCGACATTTCTGCGTTTCAGTTTATACCTTTTCGCAATAATTCCTCACATAATAAAAAAATATATTTTGGAAAAACTATAATTATTACAAAGAAAGGAAAAAGAATATGGACAAAAATACAGATAAGGATAAAAATATGGAACCGAATGAACCCGACAGCATGGAAGAGAAGGGCATGGATCAAGGCCCGAAACAAAATATTGATAATTTTGGAGTGATCGGCAATGCGTTTAACTTTCAGAGCGACATCCAATATCTCACGATCATAGGCAATATTGAGGGACATATGGTTTTACCTCCAATGAACAAAACAACGAAGTACGAAAATATTATTCCTCAGTTGGTTGCCATTGAAGAAAACCCCAATATTAAAGGATTATTAACGATCCTGAACACCGTGGGTGGAGATGTTGAGGCAGGTCTGGCTTTGGCCGAGCTGGTGACAACACTTTCAAAGCCTACGGTATCTCTCGTTCTGGGAGGAGGACACAGTATCGGAATCCCGCTTGCCACCGCCAGCCATTATTCTTTTATCGCGGAAAGTGCGACCATGACGCTGCATCCGATCCGAATGACGGGGCTGGTCATCGGCGCAGAACCAACCTATGATTATTTCCGAAAGATGCAGGACAGAGTACTCGATTTTATCGTCCGCACATCAAGAGCCGACAGGAAAAGTCTGGAGAAGCTCATGAACTCTACTGATAACATGGCTGCCGACATCGGAACCATCCTGATTGGTCAGGAAGCGGTAAATCTAGGGCTTATCGATGAAGTGGGAGGCTTGAACAAAGCGCTGGCGAAGCTGAAATCTATGATCGACACCGATGCTCAAGTGGGGAAGCAACCGTTTAAGATGTGATGTCGAAATATGTCGCAGATAAATAATTGTAAAAATATGTAAAACGTGATAATGTTTAGATAAACAAAAATGACACATTATAACATTAATAGTATAAAGAGGTAATATAATGAGTGCCAGCAAACTATTGATTGCTGAAAAAGATTTGGAGTACGGCAGGGCTTTGAGCAGAGCCGTCTCCAATTTACATAATGAATTTGAGATCACCATAATGAACCTCGGATCACACGGAAAAGCAAAGCTCGATGGAAGGATTTCTTATCATGAGTATGATTTGATCCTGATCGGAGGGTGCCCGGACGGGACTGCTGAAATGATCCGGAACAAGATACCAAATTGCAGCAGGATCGTTATCCTTACGGAATACATCGTTGAAAATCTTTTAAAGCAGTCGAAAAATGAAGGAAACCACTTTTGGTATCTTTATAAATATGTAAATGTTAACCATTTTATTTCCGATCTTAATTATCTAATTGGTTTTATTACCGGTAAAAAGAGTCTAATGAGAAAAGCCTTCGCCCCCAATCTGATTTGTTTTTACAGCGTCAGCGGAGGGTCCGGAAAAACTGTTATTGCGCTTGGCACATCCAGAGAATTATCCCGCTATCACGATAAAAAAGTTTTATATTTAAGCTTCGAAGAAATCCCCGCCACCGAATTATATACCAAAAACAATATAGAAAACCGTAATATTGGAGACTATCTATATTTTCTGCTTGAGAAAAATAATGTGAATTTGTGCAGCCATCCGGAAGGATTTACGTCGCACGACGAGTTCGGTGTAGAATCCTTTTATCCGACAAAAGGCCGAAATGACCTGAATTATCTTACACTGGAAGAATTGATCTATTTTCTAAAATTGATTTCCGATAGCTGCCGGTATGATTATATTACGATGGACTTGAGAAGTGATCTGTCAGAAGAGACTTTGTTTCTGCTGAATCAATGCTGCAAAATCATACTGGTCCAAAACGATGATCCTGTTTCCAAATTTAAAAACCGCAAATTTCTGGCTTATCTGCGCGAACGAAGTTCATTCAAATATAAGGACCGCGTTATCTTAGCCGTCAACAAAGCATATAGTCACGAATCAGAAATGGAAAATAATGAAGATTTCAATTTGCATAACCTGAAATGTATCAGCATTGAGAAGGATGAAAATAGTTTTCGATATGCAATGAATCATTTCGATATCGATATAAACCATGCATTTGGTATTGGTATCAAGAAAATAGCAGATGAAATATTATCGGTCGAGTTTCAAAATTAATTGGGAAAGGAGAATCGGATATGTATGGAGAACTCTGCTCCGTAAAAGAAATCACGGAAGGCGTCCGAGCGGTGATAAACAGTAAGCAGGAACAGCTCAGCGATGCGGAAGTGCTCGCCTTGATTGAAGATTATATACTCAGAGACCGTAGGACAGAAACCTGCTCCTTCCGGACAAAGGGAGAATTAATCAGCGGAATCTTCAATACAACAAGAAAGGATCTGGATATCCTTCAGCCCTATGCAGACGACAAAGACGTCAGTGAAATCATGGTAAATGGTATCGACAATATTTTTATTGAAAGAAAAGGGAAAATCGAAAGGCTTGACCTTCATTTTGAAACAAAAGAAGATTTGGAAGAAATTATCCGAAGAATTGCAGCAAAGGTACATCGTGAGATCAATGAACTGAATCCGATTGTGGATGCGAGGCTTGAGGATGGCTCGAGAGTGAACGCGGTCTATAAAAACGTAGCATTGAACGGTCCCATCTTAACCATCCGAAGATTTCCCGAGAGCAGGATCGTCATGGAAGATCTGCTGAGAATGGAAACAATAACCGAGGAGGCGGCTGAATTTTTGAAAACATTGGTTCAGTCGGGCTACAACATCTTCATCTCCGGAGGCACCAGTTCGGGGAAAACGACGTTTTTAAACGTGCTTTCCGAGTATATTCCAAAGGACGAAAGAGTGATCGTTATCGAGGATGCAGCAGAACTGCAGATAACAGGAATTGAAAATTTGGTAAGACTGGAATGTAAAAATGCAAATGTTCAAGGAAAAGGTGAAGTCAGTGTAAGGCAGCTAATAAAAGCATCTTTGAGAATGAGACCAAATCGCATCATCGTCGGAGAAGTTCGCGGTGGTGAAGTGCTGGATATGATCCAGGCCATGAATACAGGACATGACGGATCGTTGTCAACGGGACATGGAAATTCAACAGAAGGAATGCTTTCGAGAATTGAAGCAATGTTTCTTCAGGCGGCGGATTTCCCAATTGATGCCATACGAAGTCAGATTGCGGAAGCCATCGATATTATCGTACATTTGGGCAGACTGCCTGATAAAAGCAGAAAAGTGTTGGAAATCTCTGAAATTGAAGGATATCGAAATGGTAAGATATGTATTAACCCACTGTATAAATATATAATTAATAAGGCTGAACCCACGATAGAAAATGTTCCATTGGGAAGATTGACTCCAACCGGAAATGAACTTAAAAATACCACAAAACTGGAAATGAACGGAGCTTGTATATGAAGATTCCTGAAACCTATTTGTATTATGAATTGAACTTTGATGAGAAAATCAGATTTTTAATTCTCTCCGGCTTGGGTTTGTTGATCATTGCATATCTGTTTTATCATAGTATCCTTTTGTCCCTGCTGTTTTCCTGTCTCGCCTATCCCGGTCTCGGTCCATACCGTTCCTATTTGGCAGAGAAGAGAAGAAAGCAGATAAAGGAACAGTTTCGGGACGTTCTTTATTCCATATCGGCATCCGTTTCCACAGGCAGACAGATGCCGGAAGCATTGCTTGAAGCGGAACAAAGTATGAAATTGATCTACAAGGAGGATTCTCTGATTGTATTGGAATTGAGTTACATGGTCAAGAGGCTCAATGAGTACAGAGAATCCGAGGAAGAGATACTGAAAGATTTTGCCTCAAGGACCTGCATTGAAGATATCTCGGATTTTGTTGATATCTATCTGACCTGCAGGGAAACAGGAGGCGATTTTATCAAGGTTCTGACAAAGGCATCTGAAATCATCATGGATAAGATCACAATTGAAAGAGAGATCCGGACCATTACAGCCCAAAAGCAGTTCGAAGCAAAGATCTTAACTGCCATTCCCCTGATCATTCTGCTTTTTCTGCAGTTGGTATCTCCGGATTATCTCTCTGCAATGTACGAGGGCATCAAAGGCCGAATATTGATGACACTGGCGTTGATTTGTTTGGGATTCTCCTATTTTTGGAGCATGAAACTAACCAAAATAGAAGTCTGATTCCATATCGAATGGAGAACAATAATGAAATATTTAAAGTTCCAAGACTATTTATATAAAGCTGCAGAAAGAATGATGCTGCTTTTCCCGGATTGGGTAACCGGAAAAAATGAAGTAATGAAACAAAAATACTACATAAAATATGGTGCAAGAGATTATCGTATTCTGATAAAGCAGAATAAAACACGTATCATGGCACTCTATCTATGCATCACAGCTTTTTTCATTGTCATCTCTAGTTGTACCTTAATGGAACAGGAAGTAAAAAACAAAGAAATCAACAGCATTCAAAGGCCTCAATTCGGGAAAGCAGACGAATCCGTCCCAGTTGAAGTACAAATGAGTTATAAGAATTACGAGTTCGCCAAATACATTACGATCAAGGTGAAACAAAAGACGCTTTCGGGAAAAGAGAAGCTGGAGCTGCTGCAAAAATATAAAATAGGATTAGGAAATTTAATGCTGGGAGAAAACAAAGATCTGGATCATATCAATAAACCATTGAACCTGATCGGCAGGGATCCTGATTTGGGGATCACAGTAAACTGGACGAGCGATCATCCGGAATTGATCAGCGAAAAAGGGGAAGTTGACTTAATCAATGCAAAAGATAAGCAAAAGGTTGAACTTCATGCAGATTTTACTCTGGACGATGTCACGATGAATGAGGTTTACCGTCTTAAAATTGATACGGATGCAACAGAAGTGGACTACGAAAGGTCCATGACAGGCAGATTGGTCAACCGCATTGAGAAATATGCAGAAGCCGGCTATTCTGAGCATATTAATTTGCCGGCGGAATTGGGGAATGGGATAAAAGTTCGATGGTTTAACGGCAAAGAAAGCAATCTGGTATTTCTTTTGGTCTTGTTTCTATTCGCGGTCCTGATCGTTTATTTCAAACGATATGACCAGATCAATAAGGAAATCAAAGAGGCAGAAGATTCTATTATCAAAGATCTGCCGGAGTTTATCAATAAGCTGGTACTGCTGTTGAACGCCGGACTGGTAGTAAGCGCAGCCTTTTCAAAGATCACAATGGATTATGAGGCGTTTTATCATACTGAAAAACCAGGAAAACAAAGAAAGAGGCGGTTTTTATATGAGGAATTATTGGAGATACAAAAAAGGGTGAATCAATCAAACACATCATTAATCAAGGAATTAAAAGAGTTTTCACAAAGATGCGGGGTAAGGGAGATGGTAAGGTTAGCGGTTGTGATTTCTGAAAACTGGAACAAGGGAAGTATGCTTGCTGAAAAATTGGAGGGAGAAGGCGAGCTGCTTTGGATAAGCAGAAAAAAAAGAGCGGAAGAGCAGGGTAAGCTTGCAGAAACAAAATTAACATTTCCATTGATGATCCTTTTGCTTGTGCTTATCATGGTAACGGTTGCACCGGCATTGATGGAAATGTAATATTGGAAAAGGAGAAATACATATGAAAATCATCTCAAATAATAAAAAGGGAATGGAAATGGTACAGGTTTCTGTTTACCATTGAATTTCAACAGATTTCTGGTTTTTTATCACAGCTTTATCACAAAAGTTTAACCAAAAATCTCATTTGTCACACTGTTTATCAATTCAACTTTGTTACCCAGCTCGATATGGGTATACTTGAGAGTAGTCTCGAGCTTTTTGTGGCCGGCCAATTCTTTTATAGCGACGATGTTGGAAGCGGGTGCCTGTACCCATTTCGTTATGCAGGTATGTCTTAAGGTATGAAATTTTTTATATTCAACTCCGGCTTCAAGAAGGATCTCTTTCCAGACCTTCTGCAGCTGGGCGCTCTGGCATCTTTTCCCCGTTGGAGACAGAAATACATGATCATCCTCAGACAATCTCCCTTTACCCCAGGAGAGCTTTTCTTCCTGGCATAGTTTGCGATGAAGCTCGTATTCTTTCATAACCCAGTCTGCGATCGGCATGTATCGATACCCGGATTTAGATTTAGGAGCTCCGTCGATCGTCTCATATTCGATCGGCTGACCTTCTTTAATATGGCGGATGGTCTTCTGAGACTGGTGTATCCATATGGGCAGTGTTTTGAAGTCTTCATGTTTGAGGGCCCACATTTCGCCTTCTCTCATAGCGGTTGCGAAGCCCAGGACAACTAGAAATCTCTCTCTTTTATCACCTAGTGCGGATTTGATTCTTTTCATTTCATCATCAGAAAAAACTTCTATGACTTCGCCGTCTTCATCGGTCATGACGACGCTGCCGCCTTCCTTGCTACGCGGATCCGGAATGTTTGCATTATTACATGGATTTCTTTCCAAGAATCCCTCTGAAACAGAATAATCGAAAAACAGATTCAGAACCTTCTTGGAGGATTCCATCATGCTGATAGTCGCTCCGATCTCGTTCATTCCATTGAGATACTTCTGGATATGATCTGACTTTGTTTCAATCAGTTGGACGCCCATGAGGTTATTACAGATCTCTACTAGCTGATCAATTTTGTCTATGAGTTTAATTTTTTTTCTTGCTGATAACAAGGCTTTTTTATCTATATTTAGTTGGTTTCTGTATATCCCCTCATAAACAGCATAAGATACTTTGTTGCGAGTTTTGGTATCTGATGGAAGGATGTTGTACATCCAGGTTCTTAATGCCTCGCCAAGGGAAGACTTCTTGTCGATAATACCTTTAGCTGCAAGCCTTTTTAATTCATCGACTTTTTTATTCCAGCTCTTTTCGCAATCACTATAGACCATCTTTCTCTTTCCATTGATGGTTGTGTATTTTCGAAAATAGTGAATGCCGTTAATCACGCAATTTGTTTTCTTGGCCATAAAGATTCATCTCCTTTATTCAAATTTACCCCGGAGCTCAACCACTTTGCCGAGGATTGTAACCGGTAATTCATCAATTTGTTTTTTAGTATATAAATGGGGTGGATATACTGAAGGATTTAAGCCAATAAGTACAATGGCATCTTCATGTTTTTCGACAATCTTAACAGTCGCATCCTTGCCATCTATAAGAATGACGGCTATTTGACCGCTTTCGATATCAGGCTGCCTTCTTACAATTACGACGTCACCATCATATATTCTGGGCTCCATGCTGTTGCCTTTTATTTTTAATGCAAAATATTCTCCGCTTAGTGCCATTTTAGGATCTATCTCTTCTTCGTCGATTATGTCTTGTACGGCTTCGATCGGAATGCCGGCCTGTACCCTCCCGAGAACAGGAATCTTAACGGATTTTATTTCTAAATATTTTTCTACTTCATATCCCATGAGCCACATTGGATTTACATTTAAAATTCTAGAGATTGATTCTATTACGGGACGCTTTGGTGTCCTTTTCCCGTTTACATACATTGAAATCGCTTGCTTGGAAAGGCCAATCTTTTCAGCTAAGTCGGTAGCTGTATTGTCACCGAGAGCCTCCTTGAGGCGTTCTGAAAATGAGCTTATTCGCTTTAGCATTTTAATCCTCCTAATTTAATATGACCATATTGTATAACAATAAGTTCACAAAATCAACATATATATAAAAAACAACAAAAATAGTTCACAAAGTAGTTGACAACCCATAAATCGACAGTTTATACTAAAGTACACAAAGTAAACTATTGGAGGTGAAATTTAATGGAAGATATGATTACGCTGAGAGGTATTGCATTTTCAAAGTATCCAAATGTTACAGAGATGTCTCAGGAGCTGGGCTGGTCAAGGCAGAAAACTACTAGGATTATCAACAAAGTGCAGGAGCCTACAGAGGACGAAATGATTAAACTCATCGAAGTGTTTAATATTTCTCCGAAACTGGTTATGCCTATTTTTTTTCCCAAGGTGTACACAAAGTGTACTCTTGAAGAGGGCGCGTAAGATGGACAGAGAAATTTTAACAATGAAAGAGGCGGCAGATTATTTGCGGGTTAGTAGAGCAACGATGTATAAGATTATCGAAACGGGCGGCCTTCCTGCGTACAAGGTTAACGGTACCTTGAGATTCGAGTTCAGAGAAATTAGGGCCTATATAGAGAGAAACCGAATTAAAGTTGGTTGATCATTGTGAAGAGGAAGGAGAATCTCATGAAAACGAAAGAGATAGGAAAAACCGTGGCGCAGTTGGCTGCTGAAGTAGTAGCAAGTAAAAATGTCCGGATTTTTAAAAATGACCGTGGCGGCATCGGGATTGAGTTCGACAAGTATGATGGCAGGGAAATAGTGGAGAGCATAGCCTACATTGATGTCAAAGTACATCGAAGCATCTATGAAAAGCAAAACATATCGTATCCTGTATGGATTGATGCGATCGATAAATATGGAGGTCCCAAGATATTCAAGATGGTTGATACTGCAGAAGAGGCTTTCGCGATCATGGATATTCTGGAAGCTGCCATCAGAGACACTGAAAAAACAATAGCCGACCTTGTGCTTGAGCGGATCGAAGAAAAAAATGCTATCATGCTTAATCTCGAATTAGATGGAGAGAAGATTTCTCAAGTTCTTCTGCAAGCCACTCATGATAATCGCGGAGCATAGCCTTACTCAACCGGATCTAGAGTAAGGGCGTAAGAAAGGCCGAGTCAGAAGAGGAAAGGAGGGGAAGAAAATGATGATTATCACAATTTCGATTAAGTCGGAAAGCAACGATGATATCAAAGTGGCGTTGGCAGAGAGCAGAAGGATGCTCAGAAGATGCCGGCGGGCTGCAGATATCGGACACACGATACTTACCGAAAATACGGCAACGGGAGAGACTAGGGAAATAAAAAGCCGGTCATTAATGCAACCGGCAGTGGAAAATTATTCAGGGGTTTCAACGGCGTCGACGCCATCGTAATCAATGCCCATAAAAGATTCTTTTTCAGTCCAAGCTGTGAAACCAATGGAAGCGGGGATAACGCCTCCGTCATGCATTTTCTGAGATTCTAGAATAAATACTTCAACAAAATCCATTTTATCATCTTTTAATTCTTTAACGCGTTCGTACAGATCTTTGACGCTTACAGTGATTGAATCCATGACAGCCACCTCCCTTCTAAGGAGAGTGTATCATCGGGGGGATGGTAAATCAAGGAAATTTGAAGAGGAAAGGAACTATTATGGATAGTCAAATCAGCAAGGCATCATTTGTTATGACGATTGGAGTAATCCTTAACGAAGCAAACAGTGATGTGGAGACGACAGATCTAATTAATGATGAAACCGTATTGGTGACATTCAAGGGCGGACATACCAAGCAGGTGAACATAGCGGCTGATAGCAGGATGGCTATCTTGAAAGACATCATCAGGGCGGTGGAGTGATCATGCGGGGTTTTATAAAAAGAGAAGTGGTCGTCAGCGTTAAGCCGAAATGGGTCAGGAAGATCTTCTCTGGTGAAAAGAATGCGGAGCTCCGGAAAACGAGCCCTCAGGTTCTACAGATACCATTCAAGGCTTACATATACGAGACGAAAGAGGGCGCCGGCGCCGTGGTGGGAGAATTCGATTGTGTTGACATCATCATCACCCGGTCGGTGAAGCAAGCAGCCAGCATCAGTGCGGTACCGCCGCAGGAAGTCGAAAAGTACCTGAACGGAGAAGACGGTCATCTGTGGATCATGGACAATGTGCTGATGTACGGTGATCCGAAGCCGTTAAGCTTTTTCGGATTGGAAGTGGCTCCCCAGAGCTGGGGTTATGTGAAGTAGGGAGGCGAGGACATTGACGGCGAGGTGTGTCAGATGTAAAAGGGCATGGAATATCCGCACTCATCAAAAGATTGACCCGGAAGGATATGTTTGCCATCAATGTGCAGCTAAGGAGAACCAGAAGAGACCGGATACAAGGCCGGCAGTCAAGCCGGTTAATGGAAAAGGAAGGAGGAAGAGAGATGTCAAAAGAGAAAGGAATGCTCAACGGTACCTGTAAGTATTGCGGACAATCCCAGATGGTGATTGCTGACAACGAAGAAAAGGCTAATGAAATTGCGGAGGCTGCCTGCAGGTGTACTGAGGGACAACCATCTAGACGGATCAAGTCAGCTCGGGAAAAGGTAGACGCTAAGTTTAAAGAATTTTCGGAGGAGACGGTTGATTTGATCCATGACTGCGTTTGTGCAGTGCATTACGGGACCATAAGGTCGGCGACGCTGAAATCACCAACGAGCCAATCATTGTTTCCGAGCTC
>CAZTEH010000090.1:0-15876 GCA_964612345.1 uncultured Oscillospiraceae bacterium
AACAGTAGGATCCGGCGTAGTAGCAAAGATCGTTGAGTAATTAAAAATATCCGGATACTAGCTCGCCCAATTTGCGCAGCAAATTGTTGGCGAACTTATGCAAAGAAATCACAAATCTACGATTTGTAGATTTCCACTGCAAGGAAATTCAAGAGACCCGCAGATAATGCGGGTCTTTTTTTCACAAATTATTTCACTGTGTTTACAAAAATATGGTAAAATAATCAATAAGGCTTTCCGTATAAAGCTGCGAAGCGATTTGGGAAAAGGAGATGGAATATGGAGAATATGAAAGCTGCCAACAAATTAAAAATAGATACGGTAATTAAGAATATGGAGAAGCGCGGTATTCAGGGTCATTATTGCGAGACAAAGGAAGCGGCATCTGAGATGATCCTGACCATGATTCCGGATAAAAGCCTGGTGTCCTGGGGAGGCTCAGCAACGATCAATGCACTGGGAGTGAAAGAAAAGCTGGCGGGCAGGGATGTTGAGATCATCGATCCATACGGCACCACCGATCCGGCAGAGTCTATTGAACGCAGAAGGCAGGGCCTCATGGCGGACTATTATCTGATGAGCACCAATGCGGTGACGATCGATGGAGAACTTGTAAATATAGATGGCACCGGCAATCGGGTCGCGGCGCTGTGCTTTGGACCGAAAAAAGTAATTATCGTGGTTGGAGCCAACAAGCTTGCCCGCGGACTGGATGACGCGCTGGAAAGAGCGAAATTATATGCGGCAGTTCCGAATAATGTAAGACTGAAAAGAAATACACCGTGCACCGTAACAGGGTTTTGCAGCGATTGTCTTTCAAAGGACTGCATCTGCTGCAATATTGTAACGACAAGATACTGCAGCACGACCGGCAGAATTCAGGTTATTTTGGTCAATGAAAATTTAGGATTTTAATAAAGTAGGTGTTAAGATTGAAAGAAATTAAAGTACTAATCGTCGATGACTCACCTTTTTCAGTGGGAATGATCAGCAATATTCTTACGGTCGAAGGCTTTCACGTTGTCGGAAGTGCAAATTGTCTCAAGGAAGCAGAAGCGGCAGTTACCTTGCTGAAACCTGATCTGGTTACCATGGACATGATCATGCCCGGTGCAGACGGCATCACGTGTACGGAAGCGATTCATAAAATTGACCCGAATATCAAAGTGATCATCGTCAGCTCAATGATGGATGACGAGATTGTTCGAAGGGCAAAGAAAGTCAAGGTTTCAGGTTATATTCAGAAGCCGGTGGACGCAGATGAAATCGCATTACTGATCAAAAGGGTCATGGCGGAAGAAGAATTATTTGATGAATTGGATGGCCTCTATTATGATGCTTTTAAGGAGTCCCTGACGATAATTCTGAATAAATTTTTCAAAGAGGTCCCCGGGTTCCGGGAAGAATTGAAAGTGAACGATGAAAAAAATTCAAGAGGGTTCTCGGTGGTTATGGGGATTATCGGAAAGTACGGCGGAAGAATGCTTTTGGATATGTCCGGTGAGACAGCCCGGAATATGGCCGGCTATTTGATCAAGGAAGAGGAACTGAACCAGGATATTGTCGTAAATGTAATTGCTGAGATTTCAAATATCGTTTCGGGAAATGCCTGCTCGATGATCAATAAAAGCAATAACATATTTGGATTCCGTGTATCACCGCCGACTGCTGTATATGGTGAATCCATCAAAATATCGAAAGCAGAGCTCAATACGGTGGCCTCTGTAATTGCGGAAACGTCCTTTGGAGATCTATACATGAATATTGGTTTCAGCAGGAGAGAGAGTCATGAATAGGGAACAAATCAGTGCATTTTCCAATGCAGTTTTAAATATAATGCCGCAGCTTGGTATCATGGAAGTAGTATCGGGGGAAGTGAAGGAATGCAGCAAGAATATCGAAACTTCAGGAGTCGTCTGCATCGTCGGCATCATTGGAGATTTAGCCGGAAATGTGATTTTTTCCATGAGTGAAGACGGAGCAAAAGGGATTGCCTCAGCCATGATGGGCGGTATGGAGGTTTTGGAATTTGATGAGATCACACAAAGCGCGGTATCCGAGCTGAGCAATATGCTTGCCGCAAATGCCTGCATCGGTTTATCGGAGATCGGATTCAATGTTGATATTTCCACCCCTACCTTGATGCAGGGTATCTTTACGCTCAGCGGAAGTTATGAAAACTGTACCTGCATTGAAATGAAGGTTGATGCATTTCGCTTTGATGTTTATGTTTCATTGGAGACTCAGAAAGGAACGGACTCTCATGGTTAACAGGGAAAAATTGATCAACCAATTGAAGCTGGAACGTGAATTATATGTCTCGAAACACAGGAAATCGCTGCAGGGGAAAACGGAAAGAGGCAGAATCCTGCTCTATAATGCTCCCATGAACTGGATGCAGCAGTGGCCATTGGCCTTCCCCCTTACTGTAGACCACGGAGAGAAGCATAAAATAGTCGATGTGGACGGGAACGAATATATTGATTTCTGCCTTGGCTACAGCGCCGCATTTCCCGGACATGGAAGCAGAGAAGTTGTGAAGGCGCTGAATGAATCTATGGCAGGGGGAATGGTTTACACGATGCCTTCAAGGTTGGATGCGGAAACTGGAACTCTTCTGAAAGAACGCTTCGGACAGGAATTTTGGGGATTCGCTTTAAGCGCAACCGACGCAAACCGTTTTATCATTAAGCTTTGCCGGGAGATAACGGGAAGAAAAAAGATTTTGGTTTTTAATGGCTGCTACCATGGCACAGTGGAAGAAACCTTCGCAATGGGCGAGGATGGAAAAACACAAACCAGAGAAGGCAACATCGGGATCGGAATCGATACGGCAAATACCACAACGGCGATCGAATTCAATGATCTGGAAGCCCTTGAGCTGGAACTGGAAAAAGAAGAGTACGCCTGTCTCATGCTGGAACCGGTAATGACAAACTGCGGCATCATCCATCCTGCTGATGGATATTTGGAAGCAGCAAAGGCTTTGTGCCGTAAATATGATACGGTATTCATCATTGATGAAGCCCATACCATAACGGCCGACTATACCGGCTATGCGAAGAAACATGAACTTCAGCCCGATGTGCTGATTTTGGGGAAATGCATCGGCGGCGGTTTTCCCGTTGGGGTTTACGGTGTAAGTGAAAACATAAAAAATAAAATTGACGGAATTATAAGAGTAGAGTATTCGGACACCAGCGGAATCGGCGGTACCATGACCGGAAGCGTCATGGCTATGGCAGGGATCAAAGCTGCCTTAACCTATGAATTGACCGAAGGAAACTACATGAAAGCCATCGGGAATACCGATCTTATCGTAAACGGAATCGGGGAAATGATTGAGAAAAATCATTTGGACTGGTCAGTGGTCAGTCTCGGAGCCAGATTCGACATCTGGTTTGCGGTGAATCCCGGCGTGAATGCTGCTGAAGCATTTGCCAACCACGACGGCGATTTGTACGAATATATTTTTACTGCCTTGTTGAATAAGGGCTATATCATGTCTCCGTACTGGAACATATTGGGCAGTGTTTCACCATACCTGAGTGCAGAGGAATGCCGGGGAGTTATCAATGCGCTTGAAGATATTATAAAAGCTGTTGCTGATTAATTGATCATGCAGAAGCTTTTCGATTATTGCTTAAAGCATAGAATTTTGTGGGTAAGGGGTTGGAGATATGGACCCGAGATTTCATTGGGGTGGTGTTTTTTTCATGAGAATTAAATCTTTGGATCTTGCCCGGGGCCTGGCAGTATTCTTTATGATACTGGTTCATGTGCTGGAAAACTACGGCAGAGATGAGGTTTATGATAATGTCATCGGCCGGATTGTTGAATTTTTTGGCGGAGCACCTGCCGCACCGGTATTTATGTTTGTTATGGGATTCTTTCTGGTGTATCCGTCTGATAGAGGACTGAAGGCCGGAGCGATGAGAGGCCTGAAAATAATGGCTTTGGGATACTTGCTCAGCTTTTTACGTTACAGCCTGCCGGAATCCCTGGGAATTACAGACTATGGCGGGGGGTTCGACTTCTTTTCCTTTGTCTGGGAAGTAGATATTCTTCAGTTCGCAGGCTTTGCGATGATTCTTCTGGCGGCAATAAGGCATTACATACCGTGGCCGCGGACTTGGATCCTTCTTGCGGTTCTGGTCGCCGTCAGTTCTCCGCAACTATGGAACATCAGCTCCGGCATCACTGTGATTAACTGGTTTTTGGATTTATTATGGGGAAATTATGAAGAAGTATGGTTTCCCGTTTTCCCTTGGCTGACATTTCCTCTTCTAGGCATGGCATTCCGTCATTACTGTGAATCGGATGACGGCAATCTCGTTATGGATCGAAGGATTCCGATTATTGGATTTCTTGTGCTTGCTGCAGGTATTGTTATCACCTGCACAAATATAGAATTTCATTATGGAGACTATTATCGCAGCGGACCCGGAGCGATCATCTGGATGAGCGGTTTTGTGGTGGTCTGGCTATTCCTATGCGAGAAGGCCGTGGAGAAGATACCGGACAATAAGGTATTCCATCTGCTTTATTATTGGAGCAAGCACATTACAGCGGTTTACTTTGCCCAGTGGATGATCATCGGCTGGGGAGTTGCAATTTTCCCGTATATGGAGCAGTCGATTACAACGACGGTCCTGCTGATGGTGATCGCCGTACCGCTGACTCATTGGGCGACCCGAGGGTGGATGGCTCTGACTGCTAAAAGGAGTAAACGGCATGCGATATGAAGAAAAGCATATCTTTCTGAAAAACGTCCGGACCCGGGAACGCTCTTTCAGATTCAAGGATGGGACCTATTCCTCGGATCATCTGATGCTGCTGCCTCTCAGGCCGGCGCGATGATACGAAAAAATGTTGTAATAAGTATTGAAGCAGTTATTTGCAGGATAATGCAATTGAATTTCTAGAACAGAAGGAAAGAGGTAAAGGTATGAATTTTACAGAATATGGTCAGTGGATGGGAATTGCAGCAGTCGTTTTTTTATTGGGTATTCTTGCGGTTTCACGGATAGTGAGGAATATGGGAACGAATAAGGCAAAGCTGCAGAAGGGTGCGCTGATCATTGCAATCACCGTTTCGGCTATACTCCTGATCTGGGGTATTCTTTATGAGGTATTCAGATAGCGCCTGCCAGGGGTATTCCCTTGGAAACCGCTCGCTCTTCAAATTTTCGGATTCCATATTAGCTGTAAATTTTCGAGCTCGGACGGTTTCTTGTGGGAAAACCTTGGCGGGGCGCTTTAGGAAAAATTGCGGGGCTCATTTAAAAAACTTCCGAAATACTCCCAATGATTGAACACACTCGCCGCGGCAACTTGACCCCAGTGAGAATACCTCCCGGCGATGCAAGAAATGTTGAAAAACCGCCGAAAAATGTTGAAAAATAGCCAGATATGAAATATTTTGCCATGTATAAACAGCGAAGCATGGCACACCCCGCTGCGTGTATGGACATCGTCCCTTCTAAACGTTGAAATTGTCAGATAATTTATCGAAAAAATCTTCGTTTTCGTTCAAACTTTTTTTATAAAAACTCTTGCATTCTCTTGCAATCTATAATATACTCTAAAAGCTTGCTAAAAAAGGCGATGAAGCAGGAAGTTGCTGAGCTATCAGGTAATTTCTGCAGAGAATTGTCCGTTCCAGAAACGGGCGAAGGGATTCTCATGCTTTTTGCTTTGTGTAAAAAAATATGAAACACACGGCACCGTGTACCGAGTAAGCAAAATTCTTGCACGGTTGAAAGCACTGGAATTGAACCCCTCGTACAGGCATAGCGAAAACGTACGAAAATCAAGGAGGAAAGAAAGAATGAGCGAACAACAAAAAATCAGAATCAAGCTGAAGGCTTATGACCACAAAACTTTGGATCAGTCTGCAGCGAAGATCGTTGAGACAGCCAAGAAGACCGGCGCCGATGTTTCCGGCCCGATTCCGCTTCCAACAGAAAAACAAATCATCACTATCTTGAGAGCCGTTCACAAGTACAAGGACAGCAGAGAGCAGTTCGAACAGAGAACGCACAAGAGACTCATCGATATCTCAAATACAACACCTAAGACGGTTGATGCGCTGATGAAGCTCGATTTACCAGCTGGCGTAGATATCGAAATCAAATTATAACGAAGCGAAGCTTCGTTGAAATGTGAAGGCGTAAGAAAATTTTCTACAGCCGAAAATTTTCAACTAAAACATTATAAGGGAACTCCCCTTAGTATGATTGCTCACAAGAGTAATCCGCTGTAAGAATTCAGGAGGATGAATATGAAAACAATTTTAGGAAAAAAAATCGGAATGACTCAGATTTTTTCCGAGACTGGAGAGTCGATTCCGGTTACTGTTATTGAAGCTGGCCCGGCAGTCGTAACTCAGATCAAAACCGTTGAAACAGACGGGTACAACGCAGTACAGATTGGTTATGGCGATGTGAAAGAGCAGAGAATGAACAAACCAGAAAAAGGCCATTTTGCTAAATGGCAGGCTCCGCTCAAAAAGCATCTGGCAGAAATCAGACTTGACGAAGGCGAAACCTATGAGCCCAATCAGGTAATCACGGTTGCTGATTTCGAAGCTGGAAAGAAGCTCGACATCACAGGCGTTTCCAAGGGAAAAGGAACTCAGGGTAACATCAAGAGACACGGACATCACAGAGGCCCTATGACCCACGGATCAAAGCATAAGAGACTGGCCGGAGCTCTGGCAGCAGGAACTTATCCTTCCAGAATATTCAAGGGAAATGATGGCCCGGGAAGAATGGGTCGTGATACAGTCACTGTTCAGAACGTAGTTCTTGTAAAAGTGATCGAAGACAGAAACCTGTTGCTCGTCAAAGGTGCGGTACCGGGTGGAAGAGGCGGATTACTCCGCATTCAATACGCAGTTAAAGGTCAGGACAAATAGATAATGACTTCAGAAAGGAGGAAGTAAAATGGCAAAAGTAACTATGCTGAATATGGCCGGAGCAGAAACCGGTAGCATCGAATTAAAAGACGATATCTTCGGAATCGAAATTAATCAGAACGCTGTACACGAAGTAGTTAAGAATTATCTGGCAAATCAGAGACAAGGCACTCAGTCAGCAAAGACAAGAGGCGAAGTCAGAGGCGGCGGCAGGAAACCTTTCAGACAGAAGGGAACCGGACGTCACAGACAGGGAAGCACAACAGATCCTTCTCAGGTTGGCGGTGGTGTCGTATTTGCACCGAAGCCAAGAGATTACAGATATACCGTATCTAAGAAATTAAAAAGACTCGCTATGAAGTCAGCTTTATCCTCAAAGGTGGAGGAAAAAGAAATTATCGTACTGGATTCACTATCCTTTGCAGCACCAAAGACAAAGGACATGATCAAGGTACTTGAAAATGTGAAGGCTGCCAAGAAGGCGCTGATCATTATGGCTGAAAAGGATGAAAACGTAATCAAGTCCGCAGCCAACATTCCAGGAGTAAAAACAGCTTTAGTAAGTACAATGAACGTATATGAGATCATTCATTATACAAGCTTCATCATTACTAAGGACGCAATCAACAAAATTGAGGAGGTGTATTCATAATGACAACCCCTTATGACGTAATAATAAAGCCGGTTATTTCCGAAAGAAGCATGGATGAAGCGGCAAATAAGAAATATACTTTCAAGGTTGCCACAAGTGCAAACAAGACTCAAGTCAAGCACGCACTGGAGGAGATCTTCGGAGTAGAAGTCGAAAAAGTAAACATTATGAATGTTCGTGGAAAATTAAAAAGAATGGGAAAAAACGTCGGAAGAAGAGCGGCATCTAAGAAAGCCATCGTAACCCTTACAGCTAAAAGTAAGGAAATCGAATTCTTCCAAGGTCTGTAAGGAGGGACGAAAGATATGGGAATAAAAAAATATAATCCGACCACTCCTGGATTAAGAGGAATGACGGTTTCAACTTTTGAAGAAATTACGACAGATACCCCGGAAAGATCACTTACGGTAACTCTTAAGAAGAACGCAGGAAGAAATGTACGCGGAAAGATTACGGTAAGACACAGAGGCGGCGGTACAAGACCAAAATATAGAATCATCGATTTCAAAAGAAACAAAGACGGGATTCCAGGAAAAGTCGCAACGATCGAATACGATCCAAACAGAAGCGCAAATATTGCACTTGTTGTTTACGCAGATGGCGAAAAAAGATACATCATCGCACCGAACAAATTGATTGTCGGAGATGTGGTTGTATCCGGAGCCGATGCAGATATTAAAGTAGGAAATGCTCTTCCTGTGAAGAACATTCCGGTTGGTACAATCATCCACAACATTGAGATGAAGCCTGGCAAGGGCGGACAGATGGTTCGTTCTGCAGGAAACGGCGCTCAGTTGATGGCAAAAGAAGGCGATTATGCCTCCGTAAGACTTCCTTCCGGCGAAGTGAGAAGAATCAGAATCGAATGCAGAGCCACAATCGGCGAAGTAGGAAATCTTGATCACGAAAACATTAAAATCGGTAAAGCAGGAAGAAAAAGACACATGGGTATCCGACCTACAGTCAGAGGTTCCGTAATGAATCCGAACGACCATCCGCACGGTGGTGGTGAAGGTAAGACCGGAATCGGTAGAGTCAGCCCGGTTACTCCTTGGGGTAAACCTGCTCTTGGATACAAGACAAGGAAGAAGAATAAGCCATCAAGTCAATATATCGTAAAAAGACGTAACGAGAAATAGTTGAAGGGAGGAAGCAAAGAAAATGGGAAGATCACTTAAAAAGGGCCCTTTTGTAAATCAAAAGCTGTTGAAAGTCATTGAAGCATTAAACACAGCGAACGAGAAAAAAGTTCTAAAGACATGGTCAAGACCATCAACTATATTCCCACAGTTCGTGGGACATACAATTGCTGTGCATGACGGAAAAAAGCACGTTCCGGTGTATATCACTGAGGATATGGTAGGACACAGACTTGGAGAATTCGCTCCGACAAGAAACTACAGAGGTCATGCGTCTGACAAGTCATCGAAAGTTAAGAAAAAATAAGAGAAGGAGGATCTTAATCAATGGAAGCAAAAGCAGTTGCAAAATATGTGAGGATGTCTCCTATCAAGCTAATACCCGTTACTAACCTTGTAAGAGGAAAGAACTTAGGCGAGGCACTTACCATATTAAAATTCACACCCGGCAAGGGTGCTGAACTAGTAGAAAAAGTTGTTAAATCAGCTGCAGCAAACGCTGAGAACAATTTTGACATGAACGTTGACAAGCTTTATGTCGCTGAAGTATATGCTCACCAGGGACCTACCATGAAGAGATGGAGAGCCGGTGCACAGGGTAGAGCATCCGTTATATTAAAGAGAAGCAGCCATATAGGCGTAACTTTAAAGGAAAGATAATATTCAGAACAGGAGGTTCATTGAATGGGTCAGAAAGTAAGCCCGCATGGTTTGAGAGTGGGCATTATAAAAGACTGGGATTCCAAATGGTATGCAGAGAAGAAAGATTTCGCAAATTACCTCATTGAAGATCATAAAATCAGAGAATATGTGAAGAAGAAGCTATATGCAGCAGGAGTTTCAAGGATATTAGTCGACAGAGCAGCAAACAATCAGGTTAAAATTACCGTTCTAACTGGTAAGCCAGGTATGGTTATCGGAAGATCCGGAAACGGAATCGATGAGCTGAAGGCTGAGGTTGAAAAACTTACCGGTAAGAGCACGTTAATCAATATTGTTGAAATCAAAAGAATCGAGCTTGACGCACAGCTTTCCGCTGAAAGCATTGCACAGGCATTGGAAAAGAGAATTTCATTCAGAAGAGCAATGAAGCAGGCCATCGGAAGAACGATGAAAGCAAATGCTAAAGGAGTCAAGGTTCTTGTTTCCGGAAGATTAGGCGGTGCAGAAATTGCCAGAAGCGAAAAGTACAGTGAAGGAAATGTTCCGCTCCATACGCTTAGAGCGAATATCGACTATGGATTTGCAGAAGCAACTACAACCTACGGTAAGCTTGGAGTCAAAGTCTGGATCAATCACGGCGAAATCCTTGAAAAGGGATTGAAGAGCCCTATTCCGGAAGACAAACCGGATAACAGAGGCGGCGACAGAAGAAGAAATGACAACAGACCGAGAAGAGACGACAACAACAACAGACCAAGAGGCGGCGGTGACAACAGACCAAGAAGAGATGACAGGAACGGTTCTAGAGACGGCAGACCGGAAGCACCGAGAGCAGTAAATCCTAGAACAATGAGAGCTCCAACAGCCGCGCCGGCTCCAAAGGCAGTAGAAGTACAAGCGGAAGCACCCGTAGCGGAAGCAACAGAATAAGCGATAGAGAAAGGAGGAATTTAGCGATGTTAATGCCAAAAAGAGTGAAACGTCGTAGAGTCCACAGAGGAAGAATGTCGGGCATTGCAACCAAAGGTAATACTATTACTTACGGTGCATTTGGCCTTATAGCACAGGAATGTGGTTGGATCACTTCAAATCAGATAGAGGCTGCTCGTATTGCGATGACCAGATCTATCAAAAGAGGTGGTAAAGTATTTATAAAAATATTCCCACATAAGTCAGTAACAAAAAAGCCTGCTGAAGTGCGTATGGGTTCCGGTAAAGGAGCTCCTGAGTATTGGGTAGCAGTTGTAAAACCAGGAAGAGTTATGTTTGAAATCGAAGGTGTAACCGAGATTCAAGCAAGAGAAGCCATGAGACTGGCAGCTCACAAGCTTCCTGTAAAGAGCAAATTTGCCATCAAGGGCCAAGAATTAGCAGAGGGTGGTGAAGCGTAATGAAAATTGAAAAAATGAGAGAAATGACGGAAGTTGAACTGAATGCTGAGTTTAAGAAGTTAAAGAATGAATTATTTAACCTGAGATTCCAGCACGTAACAGGTCAGCTTGAGAACCCCATTAAGATGAGGGATACCAAAAAAGAAATCGCACGCGTGAAAACCATAATCAGAGAAAAAGAGCTGAAGAAGGTTCAAGGTTAATCGAAAGGAGGATGTAATATGCTAGATATTCAAGATAGAAACAGAAGAAAGACAAAAGTAGGCGTCGTAGTAAGTGACAAAATGGATAAAACGATCAGTGTTGCTGTTGAAGACTTCGTAAGACATTCCCTTTACGGAAAAGCTGTAAAGAGAACCAAGAAATTCAAGGCTCACGATGAAAATAACGAGTGCAACATCGGAGATAAAGTAAGAATTATGGAAACAAGACCTCTTAGCAAAGACAAGAGATGGAGACTTGTGAATATAATCGAAAAAGTTAAATAGTAAAGGAGGCACCAGTCATGATTCAGCCGGAAAGCAGATTAAGAGTAGCTGATAATTCAGGCGCGAAAGAATTATTATGTATCCGTATACTCGGTGGAACAAGCCGTCATTACGCGAACATAGGAGATATAATCGTATGTGCCGTGAAAGAAGCAACTCCGGGCGGAGTTGTTAAAAAAGGCGACGTAGTGAAAGCTGTTGTTGTTAGAACAAAGCATGGAGCCAGAAGAGTTGACGGAAGCTATGTTAAATTCGACCAGAATGCGGCGGTTATTATAAAAGAAGATAAAAACCCTGTGGGAACCCGTATATTCGGACCAGTTGCCAGAGAGTTAAGAGACAAAAGTTTTATGAAAATCGTGTCATTGGCACCAGAAGTACTTTAGTGGGGAGGTGTACAGATGCAAATTAAGAAAGACGATACAGTAATGGTTATTACTGGTAAGGATAAGGGCAAAAAAGGCAAGGTTTTGAAAGCAATTCCAAGCGATGAAAAAGTGATCGTAGAAGGAATCAACATCCAGACAAAGCATCAGAAACAGACCAGAAAGCTGAAGAGCGAAATCAAGCATCAGGAAGGTCCGATCCATGTTTCCAATGTTATGTTCTACGATACAAAAACAAAAGCCCCTACAAAAATCGGATACAAAGTCGAGAACGGACAGAAAAAGAGAGTATCCAAGAAAACAGGACAGATTTTGGACTAATTAGTTTGAAAGGAGGGAACAATCTTGGCAGCTAGACTAAGAGAAACTTATAAAAGTGAAGTATTTAATGCTTTAATGGAAAAATTTAAATATAAGAACATTATGGAAGTACCGAAGCTCGAAAAGATCACCATCAACATGGGTCTTGGCGAAGGTAAGGACAACACGAAGTATATGGAGACAGCAGTAGAAGAGCTTTCACTGATCAGCGGTCAAAAGCCGGTTATCACAAAGGCTAAGAAGTCTATCGCAAACTTCAAGGTAAGACAAGGAATGCCTGTTGGAGCTAAGGTTACCTTGAGAGGAGATAGTATGTACGAATTTGCCGACAAATTCTTCAACATCTCTCTTCCAAGAGTAAGGGACTTCAAAGGAGTAAGCAGAAATTCATTTGACGGCAGAGGCAATTTCTCTATGGGCATCAAGGAACAGCTTATCTTCCCTGAAATCAACTTTGACAAGGTAGATAAAATCAAGGGTATGAATATCATATTCACCACAACGGCAAAGACGGACGAAGAGGCGCAAGCGCTCCTTGAATTCCTCGGAATGCCGTTTGAGAAATAGGAGGGAACAAATGGCAAAGACATCTCTCAAAGTTAAACAGCAGAGAACACCAAAGTTCTCAACACGTGCATATACAAGATGTAAGATTTGCGGAAGACCGCATGCGGTTTTAAGAAAATATGGAATATGCCGTATCTGTTTCAGAGAACTGGCTTACAAGGGCGAAATCCCAGGTGTTAGAAAAGCAAGCTGGTAAACAATAGTAATAGGAAGGAGGTACTTCAAAAATGACCATGACAGATCCTATAGCAGATATGCTAACAAGAATCAGAAATGCCAATACTGTAGGACATGCAACAGTTGAAATTCCAGCATCAAAGATGAAAAAATCCATTGCAGGAATCTTAACTGATGAAGGATACATTAGAGGATTTGACTTTATAGACAACGACAAGCAGGGCACCATCAAGATCCAGATGAAATATGGTGCAGACAAAGAAAGAGTTATCAGTGGTATCAAAAGAATTTCAAAGCCGGGGCTCAAAGTTTATGCTAAGAGCGACGAGGTGCCAAAAGTTCTTGGAGGCCTTGGAATCGCGATCATCTCCACTTCAAATGGACTTATCAGCGATAAGGAAGCCAGAAAACTTGGTGTTGGCGGCGAAGTAATTTGTTATGTTTGGTAGGGAGGAAATAAAAAATGTCAAGAATAGGTAGATTACCTGTTGCTCTTCCTGCCGGCGTAGAGGTCAAAGTCAGTGACAGCAACCTTGTTACTGTAAAAGGACCAAAAGGTGAGCTGCAGGAGCAGATCAGCAAATTAATAAAAATAGAAATCAATGACGGAGTACTTAATGTAACAAGAGACTCCGATACAAAAGAAGCAAGGTCATCCCACGGTCTTTCCAGAACGTTGATCAGCAACATGGTGGTAGGCGTTACGGAAGGTTTCTCAAAGAAGCTCCAGTTGGTGGGCGTTGGATACAAGGCCGAAAAAAAGGGTAGTAAACTCGTTATGAACTTAGGATACTCACATCCTATCGAAATGGAAGACCCTGACGATATCCAGACTGAGGTTACGACCCCGACTGAAATTATCGTGAGAGGTATTAGCAAAGCAATTGTCGGAAATTATGCGGCCAACGTCAGAAAGTGGAGACAGCCTGAACCATACAAGGGTAAAGGAATTCGATACTTTGGAGAAGTTGTACGCAGAAAAGAAGGCAAAACCGGCGCTAAGAAGAAATAGAAAGGAGTGAGATAAATGGCAAAAGAAAGTAGAACAGAGAGACGTCTAGCTAGACATACAAGAGTTAGAAAGAGCTTGTCCGGAACTCCTGAAAGACCAAGACTGTGTGTATACAGAAGTCTTAAGAACATCTCAGTTCAGATTATTGACGATGTCAGCGGAACTACATTAGTTGCTGCATCCACCCTTGATAAAGACATTAAGGCGCAGGCTGCATATGGCGGAAACAAGGATGCTGCAAAACTAGTCGGAGAAGCTGCTGCAAAGAAAGCATTGGCAAAAGGAATTGAGACAGTAGCCTTTGATAGAGGCGGATTCTTATATCACGGAAGAGTAAAAGAGCTGGCTGACGGAGCACGTGAAGCCGGATTGAAATTCTAACAGGAGGGAGAAAAGGAATGCGACAGAATATGATTGATGCATCCAAGCTTGACTTGAAAGAATCCATCGTTAACATCAGACGTGTTGCTAAGGTTGTTAAGGGCGGAAGAAACTTCCGATTCAGCGTAACCGTAGTAGTCGGAAACGGCGAAGGCTATGTAGGCGTTGGTCTTGGAAAAGCTCAGGAAATTCCTGAGGCAGTAAGAAAAGCAATTGAAGATGCAAAGAAAAAATTGATATATGTTCCTACAGTTGGAACGACGATCCCGCATAGATCACTGGGAATATTCGGTGCCGGCCAGGTTCTGATCATGCCGGCCAGAGAAGGTACCGGAGTAATCGCAGGAAGTGCGGTGCGTATGGTATTGGAACTTGCCGGAATCAAAGATGTAAGAGCAAAATCTATAGGCTCTAACAATGCGGGAAATATGGCTTGCGCTACAATAGAAGGACTTAGAACCCTTAAGACTGTTGAACAGATCTCCAGACTCAGAGGAAAAACTAAGGAAGAAATTCTAGGATAAGGAGGAAACGTAAATGGCAGATAAAACAATAAAGATTACCTTGACTAAGAGTGTCATCGGCGCTCTTCCACTTCAGAGGAAAATTGTAGAAGCGTTGGGATTAAGAAAAATTAATCATACGGTTACACATCCTGACACCCCACAAACACGCGGAGCGGTAGAAAAAGTAAAGCATCTTGTACGTATAGAAGAAGTGTAAGAAGGAGGTGTTGTATAAATGAAACTGCATGAATTAAGAGCCCCAGAAGGCTCTACAAGAAAGCCGAAGAGAAAAGGCCGTGGTACTGCGACCGGACAGGGTAAAACCGCCGGAAGAGGTATGAATGGACAGAACTCAAGAAGCGGCGGCGGAACCAGACTTGGTTTCGAAGGCGGCCAGATGCCGTTATACAGAAGAATCCCGAAGAGGGGCTTCACAAATATCTGGAAGAAGGAATATACCGTATTAAATGTAGATGACTTAAATGTATTTGAAGCCGGTACAGTCGTTACTCCAGAGCTGATAAAAGAAAAAGGACTTGCAAAGCAGGTTATCGACGGAATTAAGATTCTTGGAGAGGGTACCCTTGAAAAGAATGTAACCGTACAGGCACACAAGTTTAGCAAAACTGCAATTGAAAAGATCGAACAAGCCGGAGGAAAGGCAGAGGTGATCTAATTATGAGCATGATAAGAACAATAGCCCAGGCGTGGAAGATCGCGGACATTAGGAAGAAGATCATTTTCACATTATTAATGCTTTTAGTTTTCAGACTGGGCTCAAATATTCCTGTTCCGGGCATCGACAGAGACATTTTAAAGGACGTATTCAGCGGAAATACAGGATTGTTTGGTTTGTTTGACCTATTCTCAGGAGGAGCTTTTAGTAACTTTACCATATTTGCTTTGAGCATCACTCCTTATATCACAGCTTCGATCATATTGCAGCTTCTCACCATTGCGGTGCCTAGTTTAGAGGCGCTTGCAAAGGAAGGGACTGAGGGGAAGAAGAAGATTGCTCAATACACGAGATATCTGACCGTGGTATTGGCCTTTATTCAGGCCATCGGACTTTCCGTAGGACTGTTCCGACAGGCGGTTGTAAGTGATGACTTTTTTTCCTTGACGGTAATCGTTTTAACTCTGTCAGCCGGTACCGCATTCCTCATGTGGCTCGGTGAACAGATCAATGAAAACGGAATCGGAAACGGAATTTCCCTGATCATCATGGGCGGTATCGTATCCAGAATACCAACTGCAATCCAATAGAACTGGAA
>CAZTEH010000091.1:0-15610 GCA_964612345.1 uncultured Oscillospiraceae bacterium
AATGAAACACCGGAACTGATGCCAATGCCGATTTCTCTGGCGCATAAGCTTGCCAAGCAGCTCAGCGATGTGAGAAAGTCGGGTAAATTGGCGTATCTGAGACCGGATGGAAAAACGCAGGTCACCGTCGAATACGAAGATGATAAAGTAGTCAGAGTGGATACGGTTCTGGTTTCCACCCAGCATGATGAGGATGTTACTCAGGAACAGATCAAAAAAGACATCATCAAGTACGTTATCAATCCCATCATCCCTGATGCGCTCCTTGATGCGAACACAAAATACTATGTCAATCCAACGGGAAGATTCGTTATCGGCGGACCGAACGGAGATTCCGGTTTGACAGGAAGAAAGATTATCGTTGATACTTACGGCGGATATTCAAGACACGGCGGCGGTGCATTTTCGGGCAAAGACCCTACAAAGGTGGACCGTTCCGCAGCTTATGCAGCAAGATATGCTGCCAAGAATATCGTTGCAGCCGGCTTGGCTGACAAATGCGAAATTGAGCTTGCCTACGCCATCGGTATTGCAAAGCCCGTATCTGTTTTCGTTGAAACCTTCGGGACAGGAAAACTTCCGGACGACAAGATCGTTGAACTGGTCAACAAGCACTTTGACTTAAGACCGGCATCCATTATCAGGGATCTGGATTTAAGAAGACCGATCTATAGACAGGTTGCCGCTTACGGTCATTTCGGAAGAACTGATATCGACGTTCCTTGGGAAAAGACGGATAAAGCAGAATTGCTGAGACAAGACGCACAAAGCATGATAAAATAAGGCTTACTGAATAACCGGTATCCGGTTATTCAGTGCGGATCACCCGCACTGAAGGTAAAAAGCCCTACAATGCAAAGCTTTTTACATTCAGACGCCTTGTTTTATCGCCGTCTGAATATTGGAATTATAATTCCAATATTCCTGTGCAAAGTTTTTATTACAATCTAAATAAAACATTGCACAGGAATAAAGAAAAAATTATAATGTATAGTAATATTTTTTCTTTATTCAGTAAGGCTTAAAATAGAGTATTATGTATTGACTGCTTGCAATCGTTGATCTTGCCGGTTTATCCGTTAATGATTGAAATTGGAACGTTACAGTCTGGAAAGGAATGATGAAGAATGGGAATTAAGGTAGCAAAATTCGGAGGCTCCTCAGTTTCTGACGCCATTCAATTGGCTAAAGTCAAAAAAATTGTGGAATCGGATCCCGATCGAAGGTTTGTAGTGGTTTCCGCACCGGGGAAAAGATTTAATGAAGATAATAAGATCACAGATCTGCTGTATTTATGCAAGACGCATATCGACCATAATGTGCCCTACGATCAGGTCTTCCAGGTTATCTGCGACAGATACGTTGCAATTGAGTTGAATCTGGGCGTAAATGTAAATCTTCAAAAGCAATTTGATGAAATCAATCAAAATTTAAAATCAGGCGCTTCGGAGGATTACATAGCAAGCCGTGGGGAATATCTCAACGCATTGCTTACTGCGGCATACCTGGGATATGACTTTGTTGATACTGCCGGCCTCGTTCAATTTGATGCCAAAGGAAGATTTCTCAACGAAAAAACCAATGAGGCACTGAGAGCGGAACTGTCAAAGCATGAGAGAGCAGCACTCCCGGGATTCTATGGAACCTACCCTGACGGAAGAATCAAAACCTTCTCAAGAGGCGGCTCCGATATCACAGGCTCCCTGGTAGCAAGAGCGGTGGATGCCGACGTTTACGAAAACTGGACCGATGTTTCCGGCTTCCTTATGGCTGATCCGAAAATCGTAAAGCATGCAAAGCCGATCAGCACCATCTCCTATAAGGAATTACGCGAACTGTCCTACATGGGTGCTTCCGTGCTTCATGAGGATGCCATTTATCCGGTGAGAGCGGCCGACATTCCGATCAACATCAGAAACACGAACGAACCGGATGATCCCGGAACAATTATAACGGCAGAGGCAAGCGGCAAGGAAGATACCATTATCACCGGAATCGCAGGTCACAAGGACTTCACTGTAATCGGCATCTATAAGAATATGATGTCGGCAGAAAGGGGGTTCGTTAAAAGGCTGCTGGAGATCCTCGATGATTACGAGGTCCCTCTGGAGCATATGCCTAGCGGTATCGATACCATTTCCGTGGTCATTTCCGATAAGAAACTGAACGGAAAGATGGACGACATGCTGGAGGAAATACAAAGAAAGCTGCAGCCGGACTCCATCGATATCTTTGAAAACATGTCTCTGATCGCAACGGTAGGAGGCGGTATGGCAAAAAGGCGCGGTGTATCCGCCAAGCTCTTTGGCGCACTGTCCGAAGCCGGAGTAAACATCAGGATGATCGACCAGGGCTCCAGCGAGATGAATATTATCGTTGGTGTGGAAAATAAGGATTTCGAGACCGCAATCAAGGCGATTTACAAGGCCTTTGTTGAGGATCATACACCGCTGCCGGCATAAGAGCACAGCAAGACATAACATGAACTGAAATTCAAATAGGTAAAGGGCTGAAGGAAAACTGGTTTTTCCTTCAGCCTTGTTTTTTTATAGCGTACGTTTATTTCGGTATTCTGACTGCGGTGGAACGGTAGTCCCAGTTCATCTCATCCAGCGTTCTGATCGAATCTGCAATACAGCCGACCAAAGCGTTGGCCATCAGCGCTCCTTTTTCCGCAGTTCCCTTGGTTGCATCTCCCGTGTTCCCAACGTTTGTAAGCTCTGAAAAGTCCCATTTCATTTCAATTTTATCGGGGAGATGATCCGGAACAACGCAATGTGCCTGATCCGGTTCACACCACTGGGGAAAGAGATGATAAGCAATGGAGGTCTCGCCCTCTCCTGCATGGCCAAGACCGTCCCAAACCTCAAATGTCCCGGGAGGAATCAGCTCTCCTGCAGTTACCCACCATTGGGGCAGGGAAGCGATCCTTGCCTCCGGATATTTCTCCTTGATCTTTCGGGAAGCGATTTCTATGGGCGCGATATTCCCGTCATGGCCGTTCATCAGAAAGATCTTGCTGATTCCGTTTCGCAGCACCGACTCCAAAAGATCGTAGATTACTTGGGTAATGGTGTCATAACCCAGTGTTAATGTAAAAGGGAACGAATCATAGTGACCGCTGTAGCCCACATTGATCGGCGGCAGTACCAGCAGACCTTCCACCCGATCCGCCACCATGCAGGACAGCTTATAGGAAACGATGGTGTCCGTGCCTTCCGCAAGATGCATCCCATGAGCCTCGCAGGATCCGACGGCCAAAACCGCCTTGTCATAATTCCCGCTCCGTACCTGATTTGCAGTCAGCTTCAGTAATTCATGATTCATTTCAGGAAAACCTCCTTCATGAATACGAACTTTCCGTCCTCCACCTTGTTGATCGTTACGGATTTTGTCGGCACATGGCTTCCATTTTCATAGGTAACGGTACCTGTGACGCCCTTCAGATCGGCTGTGGATGCGATGGCATCGCGGATCGAGGCGGGATCGGCGGCATCGGAGGCTCGGGATAATGCATCGGCGATGAGATACATGGTGTCATAGCCAAGCCCCGCAAAGGCATTCTCGGGAGCATTGCCGTAGGCTTCCGTATAGGCCTTGATGAAGTCCTGGACCATCGGATCCTGATTTTCCATGGACGCATGGGTGCCCACATAGGTATCGTTTGCAGCTTCTCCGGCAACTTCAATTAGTAATGGGGTATCGAAACCATCACCACTGATGATCGGAAGCGCTACACCCTTGTCTCGTAACTGCTTTACCACAACTCCTGCGTCATCGGGGACGCCGGCGATAAAGATGATTTCCGCTCCGCCTTTATCGGCAAGGAAGCGGTCGATCTGTGCAGAGAAATCGGGATCTTTGTTCATGTAATTATCGGTAAGAACAATTTCCCCGCCATTTGCGGTATATCTCTCCTCAAAGAAGTGTGCCAGCGTCTTTGTAAACTCCATGGATTGATCCACCAAGAGATAGCATTTCTTCAGACCTAAGTCCTTGAAGGCATAATCTGCAGTGGCATAAGCCTGGACATTGTCTCCAAAGGGGGCCAGAAATGCAAAATCTCCTACCTGATCCGGCAGGGTAGGCAGAGTCGCTCCGGAGGTAATGAACGGGATGCCCTTTTCCTGACAGATACTTCCGGCTGCCAGTGCATAATTGGAATCCGACAAGCCTGCGACAACGACACATTTGTCAACGTCGATCATCTTTTTTGCATTGTTTGCCACGGTGGTCTGCTCTGTTTTGCCGTCATAGGAAACCACGTTGATCATTTTTCCATTGATCCCGCCGTTGGCATTGATCTGTTCGGCAGCCAGCTTGAAGCCGTTGTAGGATGGCTGGTCAAGGGAAGCCTGGCCCCCTGTCAGATTGTACAGGGCGCCGATATTGATCGAATCTGGAGCCGCTTCTTCCTCCTCGTCCCCGCCGCCTCCGCAGCCGGTAAACGAGAATATCAAAGCGAATACCATCGGAACGATCAACGTATTACGAAATCTTTTCATTTTTCATTCTCCTCTCTACTTTCCTTTTCATTGACCCGGGAATTTGAATCAGCCTTTTGGCTATACTTATAAATATGGTACAAAGCTCTATATATTCCGATTTCTTCATCACACTGGTGTACGTCCGGGCTGAGAAGAGGCTTTCCGTGATGATTTCACTGTAACCCATGATGCCCTGCCGCCTGAAGATGATGATGGTGATCAGCAAAGCAGCCATGATCAAGTTGGATACTCCGTAAAGCTCCGGAAACTGAACACCGAATAGGACCATGCCGTTCTCCAGCGGCGCGAGAAATTCAGGAAGAAAGGTCATCAGAAACGAGCCTACTACTGCTCCGCTCAGGGAATACATGCCGCCGATAATGGAAGTCTCGACTATTTTAAAGCTGGCATCGATATAAAAGAATTTTCCCGAAATAACGCTTTGCATATGTCCCCAAAGTCCGCCTGCAACACCGGCCATAAAGGCGCTGATGCAGAAGGCAGAGATTTTTTTTATTGTAAGGTTGACGCCGAGGGTCTGCGCTGCGGTACCATCATCTCTCATGGCGACCAGACCGCGGCCATAGGCGCTTTTAAGCAGCCGGAAAAGGATAAAGAGGCAGAGGACTGCAATGATAAAAATGATCCAAGTGGAAGCATAGCCTGGAAGACCGGTAACGCCCCGTGCACCGTTGGTCAATTGGTCTTCATTATCAAGAACTGCCCTGACGATGACGATTAGCCCGATGGTTGCAACGGACAAGTAATGCCCCTTGAACCGCAGCACCGGAAAACCGATGAGCAGTGCTGTGATGGAAGCAAAAATACCTCCGACCATAAGGGCAATAGGAAAGGGCAGCGTCAGATGGATCAACCATACCGGCAGCTCCGGCATCATGATGGATTTTTGCGTAGCCGACAGAGTAAGCATGGCGGAAGCGTAAGCCCCGATTGCCATAAAGGCTGCATGACCCATGGAAAACATGCCCGAGAAGCCATTGACCAGATTCAGACTGGCAACCAGTATGATGTTGATCCCGAAAAGATGGATCAGCCCTGCATAATAATTGGTGCTATTCATACCGCAGAGGATGATCACGATGAGCGGAATAAGAATGAAGACCGCCAACCGGAACAGATGATTATCTCTTAATTTCATCAGCTTCGTCCCCCATCCTTTGAACCGAGGATCCCGTTGGGACGGATCAGAAGCACAACGATCAACAGTGCAAAAACAAAAGCATCACGATATGGCGTGATTTCCGTCGGCATCAACCCTGCGAAGAGCATTTCGGCGATTCCCAGAATAAAGCCGCCAAGCACTGCACCGCCTAAGCTGCCGATTCCGCCAAGCACGGCCGCGCAAAAAGCTTTGAGTCCGGGCACGAAACCCATTAGAGGATCGATGGTTTTGTATTCCCCGGCCAGCATGAGACCGGATATGGCAGCGAGGGCTGACCCGATGGCAAAAGCTGCGACAACAACGGTATTAATATTGATTCCCATTAATTTTGAAGCATTCAGATTATCCGAGCAGGCGCGCATAGCCATGCCCAACCGAGTTTTTTTGATCATGAAACTCAATACGATGAGAATGAGGAATACTCCTGCGAACGTAATGACGTTCATGGTTGAAAGCTTTACGGTGCCAATCGTGTGTAATTCAGTTAGGTATTCTGGAAGATGGAAGGCCTGCCTTTGGGGGGAGAATATCATGGTAAGCAGATTCTGAAGAAAGATGGAAACGGCAAGGGAAGAAATCAAGGTTGTTTCCTCGCCGGCAGTGCGCAGAGGGCGATAGGCAAGCCTTTCAGCGGTAAGGCCTACGAACACAGCCATCAGAACAGAAATCATGATGGTGGCCCAAAGGGGCACGCCGAAGGCGGTAGTCAATACCAGTATCGTATAGACCCCGACGGTCATAATATCTCCGTGAGCAAAATTAATCAGCCTTAAGATCCCGTAAACCATGGAATAGCCGATGGCAACCATGGCATAAACACTGCCGAGCTTGACTCCGTTGACAAACTGGCTTAAAAAGTATGTAAAATCATCCATCTTAATCACCTCCCAGATAGGCCGCTTTCACCTTTGGATCTTCGATTAATTGACTGCTCTTTCCCTCCATGGCAATGACTCCGGTTTCTAAAATATAGGTGCGGTCTGAAATCTCTAGAGCGTCATAGGCATTCTGCTCCACCAGCAGCATGGTGATCCCTTCTTTCTTCAATACTTCAAGAACCCCGAAGACCTGCTGCGTCAGCAAAGGAGAAAGCCCCATGGAGGGCTCATCCAAAAGCAATAGCTTCGGATTGCCGAGCAGCGCTCTTCCGATGGCCAGCATCTGCTGTTCGCCTCCCGACAGAGTCCCGGCCGTTTGGCTCAGTCTTTGTTTTAAAACGGGAAACAGGCGAAAGGTCCTCTCCAGCCGCTCTTTGATAAGCGCTTTATCCTTCTGAAGAAACGCACCTAGTTTTAAATTCTCTTCGATGGTCATTTTGGAAAAAATCTGTCTGCCTTCGGGAACCTGCACGATTCCGCCGGCGACAATTGCATGACTGGGCATTTTTGTGATCTCTTTCCCCTCGAAGAAAATGCGGCCTGATTCCGCTCTGATCAGTCCTGAAATGGTTTTTAAGATGGTAGTCTTTCCCGCTCCGTTAGCACCGATAAGGGCAACCAGCTCTCCCTGCCGGATTTTCATGGAAATATTGTGTACAACGCGTATCGTATCGTACTTGACGTTCAACTCCTGAATTTCAAGCATTTTTCCGTGCCCTCCCCAAATATGATTCGATGACCCTGGGATCATCCCTGATTTCCTTCGGTTTCCCTTCCGCAATGACCTGACCTGCCGCCATGGCATAGATATATTCACAAAGTCCCATTACCACTTTCATGTCATGCTCGATGAGAAGTATGGTCAAATCAAATTCCTCCCGGATCCTTTTTATGATCTGCACCAGTTCAAAACTCTCCTGCGGATTCATTCCCGCCGCAGGTTCGTCCAAAAGCAGAAGTCTCGGGTTCGCCGCCAAAATTCTCGCGATCTCAAGTTTTCTCTGCGCGCCGTAGGGAAGAGCATCTGCCCGATCCTGCGCAAAACGCTCGATACCCATGATTCTAAGCATCTCCAGCGCTTTCTCCTCAAGCAGTTTTTCTTCCCTGAAAAACCGGGGCATGCCCAGGATCGCCTCGTAATTTTGATAGGTTTTATGGATCTGAGCGCCTATCATGACGTTCTGGAGTGCCGAGAGCTTTTTAAAAAGTCTTAAATTCTGGTAGGTGCGCAGTATGCCTGACTTGGCGATTTTATCGGGACGATGTCCGGTGATGTCTTCTCCCTTGAACAGAATGGTTCCGGAGGAAGGCCTTATTACGCCGGACAGCATATTGATAATAGTCGTTTTACCCGCTCCGTTGGTGCCGATGAGACCGTAGATGTTGTTTTCCGACAAACTTGCGGAGAATTCGTTCACCGCCTTAAGGCCTTTAAAATTCTTTGTAAGATGATTTACTTCCAGTAGTGCCGACATTGTATCCCTGACTCCTCTCTCGAGATTTGTTAAGCTATTAATATATATATATTTTTCTCCGCGTTATGTTAGACAAGTATTTCTTAATAGGTATTGTCGAAATTTGAACGAAGAAATTCACACAAAAAACATAGAAATGGCACATGCCCATTTTGATTTTTATTGGGAATTATGATATAATAATAACTTGGATAAAATTCGGTATAGAAAACCGGTATCAAAGACATTATTCTGCAAAAGTTAACATACAGGAATGTAAGGGGTACAAAAGATTTAACGAGAAAGGATTCAGTAAAAATGGGATTTATGGAAAAAATCTTCGGCGACCTGAATGTCAAAGAAGTAAAAAAGGTTGAAAAAATCGTAGAAAAAATAGAAGCTTTGGATGAAGCGATGCAGAGCCTTACCGATGGGGAGTTGAAGGCGAAAACTGCGGAATTCAAAGAAAGACTTGCAGCAGGAGAAACCCTGGATGATATTCTTCCGGAAGCCTTCGCTGTATGCCGTGAGGCCGCCTGGAGAAGTCTGGGAATGAAGCACTTCGGAGTGCAGCTCATCGGTGGTGTTGTCCTTCATCAAGGACGTATCTCCGAAATGAAAACAGGAGAAGGAAAAACTCTTGTGGCAACCTTACCTGTGTATTTAAACGCACTTGAGGGGAAGGGCGTTCATGTCGTAACTGTAAATGATTATCTGGCCAAACGTGATATGGAGTGGATGGGCAAGCTCTATACCTTCCTCGGACTCACAGTTGGCTGTGTTATACACGGAATCACAAACGAAGTCAGAAAAGCCGCCTATCAAGCCGATATTACCTACGGTACAAATAATGAGTTCGGCTTCGATTATCTTCGTGACAATATGGTGATCTACAAGGAAGACATGACTCAGCGTGAACTGAATTTTGCCATCGTCGACGAGGTTGACAGTATCCTCATCGATGAAGCGAGAACACCGCTGATCATATCCGGCCAAGGTGAAAAATCCACCGATCTATATCAGATTGCCGACAAATTTATCAGCACGTTCCGAATCGAAGAAGACTTCACCATGGAAGAAAAAGACAGGACCGTTTCCCTGACGGAGGACGGCGTTGCCAAATGTGAAGCACACTTTAAAATCGAAAACTTTTCAGACCCGGAGAATATGGAAATCAATCATCACGTTCATCAGGCTTTGAAGGCCAGAAACCTCATGAAGAGGGATGTGGACTATATCGAAAAGGATGGTGAAATCGTTATCGTTGATGAATTCACCGGACGTCTGATGTTCGGAAGAAGATACAGCGACGGCCTGCACCAGGCGATTGAAGCAAAAGAGGGTCTCAAGGTAAGACAGGAATCCAAAACCCTTGCAACCATTACGCTGCAGAACTATTTCAGAATGTATCAGAAGCTTGCGGGTATGACCGGAACGGCCAGAACCGAGGAGCAGGAATTCAGAGATATCTATAATATGGACGTCGTCGAAATTCCAACGAACCGTCCTATCTCGAGACTAGACAAAGAGGATTCCATCTATGCAACGGAAAAAGGAAAGTTTACCGCCATTGCAAACCAGATCGAGGAACTCTTTAAGACGGGGCAGCCGGTACTGGTGGGCACCATTTCCATCGAGCGTTCCGAAATCATCAGCGAACTTTTAAAGAGACGCGGAGTCAAGCATAACGTCCTCAACGCAAAGCAGCATGAGCGGGAAGCAGAAATCGTCGCAGAAGCAGGACGACTGGGAACCGTTACCATCGCAACCAATATGGCCGGTCGTGGTACGGATATTATCCTGGGAGGCAATCCCGATTTTGAAGCAAAGAGAGAAATGAGAAGGCTGGGTTATGAAGATATAGCGATCTCCTTTGCAGCCAGCTTTGTGCCCCTTGAAGATCCGGAACTCGTCGAAGCAAGAAGTATTTATAATCAGCTCAGTACGCAATACAAAGAGGAAAGAGCCGAGGAACAGAAAAAGGTTAAGGAGCTGGGCGGACTGTATATTATCGGTACGGAGCGTCATGAATCCCGAAGAATAGATAATCAGTTAAGAGGACGTTCAGGACGTCAGGGCGACCCCGGTACCACTCAATTTTATATTTCGCTGGAAGACGAATTGATGCGTCTTTTCGGTGGAGAAAAAATTCAGGGAATCGTCGGTAAGCTTGGAATGAGTGAAGATGATCCGATTGAAGCCGGCATGCTAACCAAGTCCATTGAAAATGCGCAGAAGAGAGTAGAAGGAAGAAACTTTTCCATCAGAAAATATGTCCTTCAATATGATGATGTCATGAACAAACAGAGAGAGATCATCTACAACGAAAGACGCAGAGTTCTCTTTGGAGAGGATTTGAGAGACCATGTCATGTCCATGGCGGAAGAGCTGATCGACGAAAGCCTCGATTTTACAACTGCCAGCTCAAAATTTGCTGAGGAATGGGATCTGAAGGCGCTGGAAACATCGCTTCGTAAAATCTGCAGCACGTTCAAGGGTTTCCGCTACACAGAAGATGAGATTCAAAACCTGGGTAAATCGGTACTGAGAGACGATGTTTTGGCACTCTTTGATGAAGCATATCTTGCCAAGGAAGAGGAAATCGGCATCGACAGAATGCGTGAACTGGAACGAATGATTCTGATCCGTGTCGTTGACAATAAGTGGATGGATCACATCGATGCGATGGATCAGCTGAGACATGGTATCGGTCTGCGCGCTTTAGGTCAGCAGGATCCGGCCAGGGCATACGCCGCGGAAGGCTTTGATATGTTCGATCTGATGATCAAGAATATCAAAGAGGATACGGTAAAGTTCTGCTTCAACGTAACCGTTCAGACGGATACTGCGAGGAAACAGATTATCGGTGCCGGAGAAGGACGCAAGGATGAATTCGCGGATACGGCCAATGAAGATCAGAGCGAATACTCCGGCGGTACACCGGCGGCTACCAAGATCCCTGAAAGGGAGCACAAGCAGGAAACGGTCAGAAAGGGCGTGACCGTTGGCAGAAACGATCCATGCCCGTGCGGAAGCGGATTAAAGTATAAAAAATGCTGCGGGAAAAATGTCGCAGATTAACAGTTGAATCGTTTGGTGCCTGCCAGGGGTGTTCCCTTGGAAACCGCTCGCTTTGCTCGGACGGTTTCCCATGAGAACACCCACGGCGCGGCACCTTGGAATATAACTGTTAATCGAGGACATTTAGCCGTATTTTTTATACTAGGAAAAATAAAATAACAATAATAAAATATGAGGAGTTGATGAAATGGTAGAACTGGATCAGATCAAGTATGAGCTGACAGACAGGGCACAAAATCTAAAAGAATTGGGTGAGTCCCTTTGACGTCGCAGGATTGACGGAAAAGCTCAGCCAAATAAATAAAACCACGGAAGAAGAAGGCTTTTGGGACGATCATGAAAAAGCGCAGAAGCTTCTCAAGGAAAAGAAAAGCATCGAATCAAAGATCGAAGAATATGAGAAACTGAATACGGAATTTGAAGATATCGGCATCCTGATCGAAATGGCTCAGGAAGAGGAAGATCAGTCCATGGTTTCTGAGATACAGAAAGCCTTTGAGGACTACAAGAAAAAGTTTGATGAGCTTCGGATCAAAACTCTTCTAAACGGAGAATATGACGGCAACAATGCCATCATTTCCATCCATGCGGGATCCGGCGGAACAGATGCCCAGGACTGGGCGGAGATGCTGCTTCGTATGTACACCCGATGGTCGGAAGCTAAGAGATACAAGGTAAAAATCCTCGATTATCAGGATGCTACTGAGGGCGGGCTCAAAAGTGCCACACTGCTTATTGAAGGAGAAAATGCTTACGGTTATTTGAAGAATGAAAAGGGAGTTCATCGTGTCGTGCGAATATCTCCATTTGATTCTTCAGGCAGAAGGCATACTTCCTTTGCATCCTTAGATGTTATTCCGGAGCTGGATGACAATATTACCGTGGATATCGACCCGGAAGATTTGCGAATCGATACCTACCGATCCAGCGGAGCAGGAGGGCAGCACGTAAATAAGACCGACTCAGCCATCCGAATCACTCATATCCCCACGAACGTTGTCGTTACCTGCCAGAATGAACGATCACAGCATCAGAACAAGGAAACGGCAATGAAGGTGCTTATGGCCAAGCTTATGGAGCTGGCACAGCAGGAGCATAAGGCGAGTCTCGACGAATTAAAGGGAGATTACAGCCAGATCACCTGGGGCAGCCAAATCAGGTCCTACGTGTTCCACCCGTATTCTTTGGTCAAGGATCACCGGACAAATGCGGAAGTAGGGAATGTAAACGCAGTAATGGATGGAGAGTTGGACTACTTCATTAATGAAAAATTAAAAATGAAAGATTGATAATACGAGGAGATTCCATGAACATTATTGAAAAATTAGCACAGGAATTTAAGTTGAAACTATCACATGTTGAAAGCACCGTACAGCTCATTGATGATGGAAATACCATTCCATTCATTGCCCGTTACCGAAAAGAGGTAACCGGAGCGATGTCCGACGTAACACTCAGAGATTTGGACGAGCGTCTCACTTATCTTCGCAATATAGAGCAGCGTAAAGAAGAAGTCATCCGAATCATTGATGAGCAGGGAAAACTTACAGACGAGCTAAAGGAAGAGATCCTGAAGGCGGAAGTACTGCAAAGAGTGGAGGATCTCTACAAGCCTTTCAAACAGAAAAAGTCAACGAGAGCTTCCAAGGCAAAGGAAAAGGGACTGGAGCCTCTGGCCTTGATTTTCTGGGCGCAGGAGCAGGAAACCGGAACACTGCAGGAATTAGCGGCGCCGTATGTCGATGTGGAAAAAGGTGTAGCCGATGAAGCGGAAGCGATCCAGGGAGCGATGGATATCATCGCGGAAATGATTGCCGATGATCCGGAACTGACCGCGATCGTTAGAAACAGAACCCAAAGAGCGGGTCTCATTCAGTCGGAAGCAGCAGACCCATCCGAAAGCACCGTATTCGATCTTTATTATGAATTCTCAGAGGGAATCTCCAAAATACCGGACCACAGAGTTCTGGCAATCAACCGCGGCGAAAAAGAAAAGAAGCTTAAGGTTAAGGTAGTTGCTCCGGTGGAAGAAATCCAAAAGGATATCAAGGACTTTGTCATTACCAGTGAAAAATCGATTTTTATCGGCTTATTGAATGATGTGGCTGATGATTCCTATAAGCGTCTCATGTCCCCTTCCATTGAGCGGGAAATGAGAAACCTCCTGACAGAGCGTGCGGAAAAAGAGGCGGTCAAGGTATTTGCCAAAAATACGGAGAAGCTTCTGATGGTACCTCCTGTGAAAAATGCCAGGATCATCAGTATCGACCCCGGCTACCGAACGGGCTGCAAGGTGGCGGTGCTCGATGAGACGGGAAAGCTAAAGGCTTACACAACTATTTATCCAACTGAGCCAAAGAATGATGTGGCCGGTACGGAAAAGACCTTGCTGAAGCTGATCGAAAAATACAATTCCAACGTGATCGTCATCGGCAACGGAACTGCGTCAAGAGAGACGGAGGGAATCGTTGCAAATTTCATAAAGAAAAATAAGCTTGATGTGAACTATACCATCGTCAATGAAGCAGGGGCTTCCGTGTATTCCGCCTCCAAGGTGGCGACGGAGGAATACCCTGATCTTGATGTAACCACAAGAGGAGCGATGTCCATCGGCCGAAGGCTTCAAGACCCACTGGCGGAGCTCGTTAAAATATCACCAAAGCATATCGGAGTCGGCCAATACCAGCACGATATCAATCAAGGCTTACTGGACGGCGCTTTAACAAACGTGGTCGAGGACTGTGTAAACAGAGTGGGAGTGGACCTGAATACAGCATCTCCTTCCCTGCTCGCCTATATTGCAGGCGTCAATTCAGGTATTGCAAAGAATATCGTAGCTTACCGTGAAGAAAACGGAAGGTTTTATGACAGAAAAGAGCTGAAAAAGGTTGCCAAGCTTGGAGATAAAACCTTTAACCAGTGTGCTGGGTTTATGCGAATTGCGGAAGGAAAGAATCCTCTCGACAGCACTTCCGTTCACCCGGAATCTTATGCGGCCGCGGAACTCATGCTGAAGAAGCTGGGACTCGATAAGTCTGAAATCGGTAAAGGCAGCGCGAAGCAAATCGAGGATAAAATCTGCAAGATGTATCCCGTTGAAAAGAAGCAGCCGAAAGCTGCTGGGGGCGGCGGGTTTGCTGCATTGGCGGCCTTGCTTCCTGATGAAACGGAAGGAAACGAAAACCTGGGCAAGAGTATTGAAAAGATGGCTGCAGACATCGGGATCGGCGTCATGACGCTGACCGATATTATCAGCGAAATCAAGAAACCTGCCAGAGACCCGCGTGAAGATGCGCCGGCTGTTGTATTCAGAAATGACGTTCTGAGCTTTGAAGATTTAAAGGTTGACATGGAGCTTACCGGAACCGTGAGAAACGTAGTTGACTTCGGTGCCTTTGTCGACATCGGAGTGAAAAATGACGGCCTTGTCCATGTTTCCCAGATCAGTGATAAATTCATCAAGCATCCGATGGATGCAGTCAATGTTGGAGATACGGTGAAGGTGAAAATCCTGAACATCGATCACGACAAACAGAAGGTCTCTTTAACGATGAAATTCTAACGGAGCTGACAAAGAATTATTAGGGTTTATCCTGATTCCGGCTCAAATTCTCCTGATGGTGTTTCGAGCATATCCTGCCAGAAATAACGGGCGTTGCTGTACGCAATGTTAAAAAATTGACATAGACCATATGGGCTGCAAGCCTTGAAATTGCAGGTGTATCTGATAAATAACGGACACACCTGCAATTTTTTTTGCAGTCTGCAAAAAAGTATTGACAACAGGTTTTTAGAGCCTTACAATATTGTTGAGAAGACGAAAACGCCGCAATAATTAAGGGACAAAAATGATATAGCAGAAATATATTCAAAGAAAAGCTAGTTTCTACATAATTATGACGGTTTCGATACGCTGAAAACTGAGAAGACAAAAATTATTTCGGCATATGGAACGAATGGAAGATGGGGAACTGTACATTCTATTTCTTAGGAGAAATTATAAGGAGGATTCAAAAATGATTATCGGAGTACCAAAAGAAATTAAAAACAATGAAAACAGAGTGGGAATGACTCCCGGCGGAGCAAAATCCTATGTAAAAAAAGGACATAAGGTTATTATTGAAACTCGCGCAGGCGAAGGCAGCGGATTTACGGATGAAGAATATAAGGCTGCAGGATGCGAAATTTATACAGACGTTAAGAAGCTTTTTGCTGATGCTGACATGATCATCAAAGTAAAAGAACCTCTCGAATCTGAATATGGTCTCTTTAAAGAGGGCCAGATCTTATATACTTACCTTCACCTTGCACCAGCTCCAAAGCTTACGGAAGCTATGCTGAAGGCTAAGGTTAAGGGCGTTGCTTTTGAAACAGTACAGCTTGCAAATAATGAACTTCCACTTTTAACTCCAATGAGTGAAGTTGCAGGAAGAATGTCGATTCAGGTTGGCGCAACTCTGCTTCAGAAATACAACGGCGGCCTCGGCGTATTGCTCGGCGGCGTTCCAGGTGTTGCACCTGCTGAAG